>NZ_JBEWSZ010000002.1:600000-796238 GCF_040537815.1 Mesorhizobium shangrilense | reverse complement strand
CGCCTGGTTGGTGGCGAAGAGCTGCGAGCCGTTGATCGCATCCGTCGAGGATCCGCTGATCCGCCCCGCCGCTAAGTTGGTGATGGTGCGCTCGGCGCCGACCGCGCCGATGCTGACCGTCGAGGTCGGGTTGGTGCCCTGGAAGGCATAGGTCGTGCCGTTGATCACAGTGCTGGGCGTCCCAACCGCCGCGGCGGTGACACTGCCCGAGCCAAGCGCGACGGCGCCTGCGTTGCCGGCGGTGGCGTTGGCGCCCAGAGCGAGCGCATCCGAGGCGCTGGCATTCGCTGCTGTGCCGAGAGCGGTCGCTTGAACGTCGGATGCAGCCGCGTTCTGGCCGATCGCCGTGCTGGACGTGGCCGAAGCATTGGCATTGGGCCCAACGGCGGTGCTGTATTGGCCTGAGGCCTTGGCTATGTATCCAAACGCCGCTGCGTTCAGGGCCGATGCAACGGCGCCGTTGCCGAAGGCCGAGGCGCTGATGCCGGAGGCGCTCGCATTGGTACCGGCCGCGATGGCGCTCGTCCCCGTCGCGGTCGCGACAGGTCCGATCGCGACCGAGTCCGTACCCGTCGCCGACGAGTCCGCCAGCGTCGAGTTGGCATGGAAATACTTGATGCCGCCGCCGGTGTTGATGTTGTTCAAGGTCGTGCCGATGGCGTCGACCGCCTGGTTGGTGGCGAAGAGCTGCGAGCCGTTGATCGCATCCGTCGAGGATCCGCTGATCCGCCCCGCCGCTAAGTTGGTGATGGTGCGCTCGGCGCCGACCGCGCCGATGCTGACCGTCGAAGTCGGGTTGGTGCCCTGGAAGGCGTAGGTGGTGCCATTGATCACAGCGCTGGGCGTGCCGACCGCTACGGCGGTCACCGAGCCCGAGCCCAGCGCCACATCGCCGGAGCTCGCCGCCGCGGTGGCGCCATTGCCCAGCGCGACATTGCCCGCAAGGCCGGCGGCCCCCGCGGTGGAGTCATTACCCAGCGCCACGGAACCTTGCCCGATCGCCTTGTTGTTGTTGCCGATGGCGACGGCACCGTTGGCCTGGTTGGCGGCGGTGGCCGTTGCCGTTCCGTCGCTATTTGCGATGTTGTTGGCGCCGCCGGTGAAGGCACCCGTGCCGCTGGCATAGCTCGGATCGCCGATGGAGACAGCGCCGTTGCCGTAGGCGGTGTTGCCGGAGCCGATCGACACCGCCTTGCCGCCGGTCGCCACCGCATTGGTGCCCATGGCGACCGCTTCGGCGGAATCAGCCTTGGCGTTGGTGCCCATGGCGATGGCGTCCACCGCGCTGGCAGTGGCCTGATAACCCATAGCGCTCGCTCTGACCGCGCTGGCATTGGATGACCAGCCCGCGGCGAACGCATAGTTGGCGCTGGCCGTGGAGCTGACACCAACCGCGGTGGAATTCCCTCCCGAGGCGACGGCGAAGGTGCCCAGGGCGCTGGCGCCGGCTGCGGTGGCGTTGGCGTTAACACCGAGTGCGACTGCATTGACATTACTTGCGACCGTACCTGCGCCCAACGCCATGCCGCCGTCGCCAGAGGCCGCCGCACTCCGGCCAAGAGCCACCGAGTATTGTCCCGACGCTTTGGCGAGATAGCCGACCGCCATCGCTTCGAGGTTTGAGGCTGCCGCCCCATTTCCGATCGCCGTGGCCTGATTTGCCGAGGCATTGGCCGACGTACCGAAAGCGCTGGCGCCGGTCCCGGTCGCTGACGCGGTCGTGCCAACGGCGGAGGACCACGCCCCGGTGGCGGTCGCCCCATTGCCAATCGCGGTCGCTTCGAAAGTAAAGCCGACAGGGGCTGTTCCGCTTGCATTGGCGTTGTTGCCTATGGCGATCGGAGAGCCGCCTGTGCCGCTGGCGACGGCCTGAGCGCCGGTCCCTATGCCGACTTGCGACCCGGCACCGCCAGTGGTCGCCCCGCCAAGGTTCACGGTGGCTGCGCCCGCGGCTGAAGTCGCTGCCACAAGGGCGGCGAACGCGACCATCGGCGCCAGAGTCGCCCTGACAGACACGCCGATGCCAAGCATCCCATGCCCCAGCCGGCCTCGCTTGAGGCCAAGCACGCGATGGGCCATGCGCAGCATCGCCATCAGGCGGCGGCGCAGCGAGCGTGAGCCAAGATCGGCGTTCGCGATCCAATGCCCAACGAAATTCACCGCCCGACGCCGAACAAGCGAGCCACTCGAAATGCGATTGTCGGTCATGATCCCTCTCTGGCCGCCAGCCGGCACGAAAATGTCTGACAATTCCAGCTCACGGCAGGAAGACATGATTCCGTCCGGCCGTATTTCAGGAAATTGCTGTCTCGTGAGAAAAGAGTGGCACAACCTGGCAGGAGTTAACGGTTGGTTACTTTAGTTAATGCTTTGATGCGCACCAATTAAACCATACTGAGGCCTGACCATCATTTAACCTTGGAATTTATCTTACTCAATCGCGCCTGCAATGGCGTTACACCCCGGTATTTCTTCATCACGGTAGTAAAATGACTTTGACTTGAGAAACCGCTCAAGTGGGCGATGTCCGCGATCGTAATGCGGCTGTCGGCAAGCATTCCTTCGGCGAAGTCCAGCCGCAGATCGAGAACGTACTGATGCGGCGGTGCCCCGAACGTCCTGGAGAATGCCCGCACGAAGTGATAGGATGAAAGGTTGCAAACTGCGGCCATTTCGGCGAGCGCCAGCTTGCGCGAAAAGTTCTCGTTCAGGAACTCCTGCACCCTGCGCGCACTGCGAACGGACAGCCCACCTTTTACATTCAGCGCCGGCTGTTGCATCGCGGCTTCTGCCTTTGGAGCGAAGCTATCGATTTCCGCGCACTGACTTTCCGTGGACGATCCCACATCCCGCTTCCAAATGCTGGCCCCAAAGCACCAAAGCGCACCCGATGATGTCTCGCGCCGAGGATGGGCACAGTCGTAACGGACGTATTTTGGAAAACTCCGGAACCTTTGTAGGAAATTCCGGTCCTTTGATATCCGGTCGACAGGTGTGGCCACTTTGCCATATCAGCGCTTTCAGGTCTTGACCGAAGCATAGCCGGTCGGCGTTCTTCCCCGGTACTTCTTCATGGTTGCGGCCAGATGGCTCTGATCCGAAAACCCGGCGAGGTAGGCGACTTCGGCAATGGCGAGTTCGCCATCGACGAGCAGCTTTTCCGCGAGGTCCAGGCGCAGATTGATCAGATACCGGTGCGGCGGCATCCCAAACGTGCTGGCGAACCTTGCTATGAAATGATTGGGGGAAACCCCCGCGACCGACGCGAGCTCGGCGACCATCACCTTTCGCACGAAGTTCTCGTCGAGATACTCGCGTACGCGTCGGGCGCCAACGGCAGAGAGCCCGCCCTTGGGCGACACGGCCTGCCTGTTGCGGCTTGTGTAAGTGCGCAGCAGATGAACGCCAAACACCGTGAGCAGCGAGTCCAGATAGAGCTCGTTCGGAGGTAGCTTCCCGGTCAGTTCGGCGGTGATCATCTGGGCTATATTGAGGGCCCTCAGGTCGACGGTGCCGAACGCAGGCGGCTGAAGCTCGGTATCGGCGAGATCGGACTCATGAGCCGCCAACTCCGACAGCGCTTCGGGAGATATGGAAATGACTGCGTTTTCCCTGGTCTGCGACCAGGCGAGGCTGCTGTCGACGCCCGCCGGATTGACGACGAGACACCCGACCGGCGCATCATACTCCGTGATCCTGTCACTGCCGAGCGAGGCTCTCAACTTGCGTGATGGCCTCAGCACAATTCCCACGGAATGTTCCCTGGCCAGGAACGTCTGCGACCCGGGACTGCGCACGGAATAAATGACGCTGCCGCGCGCCGTGGCTCGTCTGGGACCAGCACTTTCTGGAATGATGTCCAAGACGTATCGGGCTAACCGATCGACGCCTCGGGAAACGCCGCCTTCCCGAGCCCCGTCCGCATTTTTCATTCGCGTCGCCTCAGCCGCCTTGCCGTCGCTTGAAATCCCCCTTAGCCCAACCCGAAGGCAACGTAACGCACACGCCTCGGATGGGGAAGAACTTCCACGCGCAAAGAAAAATTCTTATTCGAGAAAAGAAAGAAAAAATAACCAGCAATGAAAGTTAGCGAGCATTCTATTTCCCCGGGATGGCGACTCTTCACCATCCCGAGTTTCGTTCATCGGCTTTGGTACAACCGGTCGCGCGCCCTTTGCGTTATTTATCAAGCGCTAATATAACGGAATGTCCGGCTTCGGCAGATTCATTGCTTGGTTCATTGCCGTCGGGTCGACGGCCAGGTAAGACACGGCGTGGAGCCAGCAGGGTCGCCTCCGGCTGCTAAAGATCACCGCGACGTTTCTCGTACAGATCCCACGTGAGTTCCACAAAGGTCAGAAGAACATCCTCCTGGCTCCACCCGGCTGCGACTGCCGCCTGGACGATATCACGCACGAGAGGCAGCAACTGGCGCCGGCATTCGGCCAAGATGTCAACAGTATCACCGACAGGAGGTCTCTCGAAGTTGAATTCCATCATTCGGCGCGCCCCTCGCCATCAACCAAAGCGTGTATATTGTTAGTTTTATTATTACATACAATAGATCCGCCACCAAACACAGGAATCATTGGAGGCCTACGGTTGCGCTGGACAACGCGAGATCGAACCGTCTTTATGCTGCGCCATGGCCAGAATGGACAAAGTGCGGCATCCTTTTCCATCGTGCTACGCGCTCAAAGCGCCGTCTTGATATTTCTATCTGCCAGGTCGTCGTCGCGAAAAGGCGGAATGTGAGCACTGTGCTATTGCCTCGTGGTGAATGGCGTTCAGCATGCTATAAACTCTAGCCAAGCTTGGATTTGAGGCCAAGGCCACCATCGGGTACGCGGTACTTTGTTGATGTCGCCGTTTGTGAGGGTCGCCCCGTCCATACGGATTTTCTTCTACGCTCAATCGACGGCATGATGTTGCCGGCAGAGCGCAACCAAATCCGCGGCCTCGCGATAGGCAGCTCTCAGCGCCGATCTTGCCAAAAGCTCTCGAGCGGAAATGTCCATGTTAGCCGTCGACCGAAGGTGAGCGTACGGCAGCTTCCGGGAGCTGCCGTTCCCTTACCACACCCATGCACCTCGCCGTCTCGCCCGATCTCGATACCCTGTTCGGAGAGATAACCTCCAGATGCCTCACCGGCGTGTTTGTGCTGCGCGAGGAAGGCCAGCACCGAGCCGTTGCCAGCCGCAGACCGGATCCTCGCTGACCCCCTCGCCGGGCGCAAAGGTACGCACTCTGATGCGCGCCGGTCCCGCATCGCGCTCGACGAAGACGGTCACTCCCGCAGCGCGAAGCACCTTGCATTCATGCTCGATCAGGCCTGATCAGGTTCAAGCGCAGAAATTGTCTCGAAGCGGGCAAGTTCGACGATCAGCCGGTGCACTCCAGTCGACACCACCTGAGGCGGAGTTTCCGCAAGGTCGGTTTCGGCACAACCCAACATTCTGGCGATGGTTTCTCGGGACAGACCCGCCTCACGATAGACCGGGACGCCTTGCGTCATGCGAAACAGGGGGCCCGCATCGCCAGATAGAATCTCGACGGGAACGATGCCCATGGCGCATTCCTGACGCAGAAAGGTCTTTGCCGCCAACTCGGGGCGACGCGCTCGGACCGCATGTCAGGCAGCGATAGTCGGGTGGCCGGCGAAAGGGAGTTCGTTCCTCGAAGATGCGCGCCCGATAGTCCGAAAGCTGACTTTGACTGCGGCAGCACGTCGGCCAATTGGCACCCGCCCGGTGCTCCCGGGGTTTCACCCTGTTGTGAAGGCAACGATTGACGTAATATTCCCTGCTGGAAGTCGGTTTGCCGCGAAATTAATTTGCGCTCATCGACATGCCCAAGCGCTGGAACAGTCGAGCCCACGCGATTTGCCCGATGCGGAAATTCTCCAGCCGGAAGAATTCGTTCGGCGCATGGTAGTCCTCGTCGGAGGTCGAGAACGAGAAGAAGATCGTGCCGACGCCGAGATGCTCCTTGAACACGCTGCCGATCGGGATCGTCGCGCCCATGGCAACCCGCAGCGATTTCGCGCCCATCATCTCGCCGAGCAACGTTTCGGCGATGGCAAGTGCTGGCAGGCCGGGATCGATCGAGAACGCCTTGGTGCCGGGGCCGTGGCGTTTGACATCAATCGAATAGCCTGTCGGCAATTGTGCTTCGAGGTGATGTCGGATCGCCTCGGCAACCTTGCCGGGCTCTTGCCCGGCGACGAGGCGGCACGTGATCTTGGTGCCTGCCGACGAAGGGATGACCGTCTTGGTGCCCGGCCCCGAATAGCCGCCGAATATGCCGTTGAATTCAAGCGTTGGCATCAGCCACTGACGGACCAGAAGGTCGTGGCCGCTGGGCAGCGGATCGGGCGCTGGTGCGCCGATCCCGGCGAAGTAGGCTGCGGTGTCGAACGCGGCAGCGTCGATCGCGTCGAGAATGGCCGGGTCGGCCGGTGTGACGCCGTTCGTGAAGCCCGGCACGGTGACGGCGCCGTCCCTGTCGTGCAGGCTGGCCAGCATGGCGGTGAGCGCGCGGATGGGATTTGGCGCACTGCCGCCGTGGCGGCCGGAATGAAGATCTTTGGCCGCGCCCGTCACCACCACGTCGAGCGCGGCCATGCCGCGGCTCGCCACCGTCATCGACGGCCGGTCGGCGCGCCACATGGCGCCATCTGCGGAGACGACGAGGTCGCAGGCCAGGCGCTGGCGCATTTTTTCGACCAGCGGCGAGAGATGCGGGCTGCCGGATTCCTCCTCGCCCTCGATCAGTATCTTGATGTTGAGCGGCAAGCGCCCGGTGGTCTTCAGGAATGCCTCGACAACCAGAATCGGGATCAGCACCGGGCCTTTGTCGTCCGAAACGCCGCGCCCATAGAGCCGATTGTCGCGGACCGTTGGCTCGAAGGGCAGCGTCGTCCATTTCTCGACCGGATCCGGCGGCTGCACATCGTAGTGGCCGTAGACGAGGATGGTCGGCGCGGCGTCGTCGCCGATGATTTCACCAAACACGGCCGGATGGCCATCTGTCTCGACGATCTCGACGGTTGGGAATCCAGCCCGCGTCAGCCGTTGCGCGACAAAGTTTGCCGCCGAACGGATGCCGTCGCGATAGGCCGGATCGGTGCTGACGCTCGGAATGCGGCAGAACGCCTTCAAGTCTTCCAGGGCCTCGTCGGCGTGGGCGACGAGATAGGCTTCGACGGCGCTCACTTGCCGCCGTCCACGCTGATCACCTGACCGCTGACCCAGCCGGCGAAATCGGAGGCGAAGAACATTACCATCGCCGCGATGTCGTCGGGTGAGCCGAGCCGCTTCATCGCGATATTCTGGAGCAGCTTCTGCTGGCCGTCCTCACCCATCGCCACCCATTGCCGCTCGGTGGTGGGATTGGAGCGCACGAAACCCGGCGCGACGTTGTTGACGGTGATGTTCCACGGGCCGAGTTCATGCGCGAGCTGACGCGTCAGCCCGATCTGGCCAGCCTTGGCGCTGGCATAGGCCTGGATGCCGGTGAGGCTGATACCGAGCCCGGCGCCGCTGGAGATGTTGATGACGCGCCCATAGCGGCGCTTTTTCATGCCGGGCGCCACGGCCTGCGTCATGAAGAAGGTGCCGGAGAGATTGACGTCGAAAATCGTCTGCCAGTCGGCCTGCGAGATCTCCTCCAGCGGTCGCCCGACCTGGCCGCGCACGCCACCAGCGTTGTTGACGAGAATATCCACAGCGCCCGCATCGGCTTCAATCGCGCTGACGACCGCCTGTACAGCGTCGCGGTCGCCAACATCGACGACATGCGAGCGGCAGCGTTCGCCGCAGAGTTGGCGCGTTTCGTCAAGGCCGGCTTCGTTGACATCCAGGATATGAACCGCCGCGCCGCGTTCGGCGAAAGCCTTGGCGATCGCACGCCCAAAGCCGTGTGCGGCTCCGGTGACGATGACGGTGCGCTTGTCGAAGCTGATGTTCATCTGGCGCCTGCCGGAGTGCTTGGCATGGCTTCGGCCAGTTCATCCAGATTGCTGAGAACCAGGCGCCGTTTGCCGTCCTCGATTTCGTGGATGATCTCGACGGTACGCGCCGTCAGCGGCGTCGGCACGCCGAGCTTCTGTCCGATCTCGACGATCGGGAAAATCTGCGCATCAACCTCCGTCTTGCGCTTGCGGATGGCGAGGTCGCGCCAGATGCCGGTGTGCGATTTCGACGACCGACGATTATGCACGACCATCTCGTCAAAGGAGCGGTCGGTGGCGGCGATAGGTGAGCCGGGCGAGAAAGCGCAGGGGTCGAAGCCGTCGAACGCCTCTGCCCTGACGCCATTCGCCTTGGCAACGGCGCCGACTTCCAGCCCTATCGCCGCGAGTACGGGGCGATAGCGCCGGTCGGCAAACACATCGGCGATGGCATCATCGGTCAGCGCGGTGGCGAAGAGCAGCGCGCCGTAGATCATCTTGCCCCAGAGGTAGCCCCAGATGTTGTCGGTAAGCACCGCCTTCGGTTCGAAATCCTGCATCAGCCGGTGAAGCCCTACGATACGCGACGTGCGCTTGCCGTCGAGTTCGCCGATGACCACCGCGCCATGGCCGCTGTAATGGACGACGCCCGGCTCCAGGTAGTCCGCGCCGAAATTGACGAAGCAGCCGATCGTGCGCTGCTCGCCAACGATTTCGGCGATGGTGAGTTCGTTCAGCCCGTTCTGCGCCGAGATCACGCAGCCGCCATCGGCCAGGTGAGGCATCAGCGCCGTGGCGGCAATGCGCGTGTGATGCGCCTTGACGCACAGGAAAATCCGCTCGAAGCGGCCGGTGGCGGCGGCCGGCAGAAAGGCCGGCGCTCTCACCGTATCCTGAAGGATCGGCCCGGCGATGCGCAAGCCATTGGCGTTGATCGCACTGACATGGCTGACGTCAGTATCGACGAAGGCGACGGCATGGCCGGCGCGGGTGAAGGCGGCGCCAAGCGTGCCGCCGATCGCTCCGGCACCCCAGATCAGGATCGGTCCGGTCTCATTCATGACCATGGACCTTCGAGCAGATCGCGCGTCTCCTTGACCGCGATGTCCCAGATCGCCTGCATGTCCTCATCCGGCCGCTCGTAATAACCGCCGAAATTGCCGTCGCCGAGATAGTCGCGAACCGCCTTGGGCGACATCAGCCGCATGCGGGCAAGGTCTATCATCGGCTTCTGCTGCGTCGGCGGTTTCACGCCGGCAAGTCGGGTCCAGGGGAAATTCTCCATCCAGGAGGCGTGCGAGGCGACCGGATCGATCTCCAGCACCTTGCCCATCGTTGCCGGGGCGGCCCACCAATTGTGGAATTTTATCGCGGTATCGGGATTATCGGCCATCCATTCGACCGCCAGGGCGCCGGCCGGCTGATTGCCGCCATGGCCGTTGACGATCAGGATGCGCCGGAACCCTTGCGCTCGCATGCCGTCAAGGATGTCCCTGACGAGGCGTATATAGGTTTCGGTGCGCAGGCTGATCGAACCGGGATAGGCCATGAAATAGGGCGTCAGCCCATAGGCGACGACCGGAAATACCGGAATGCCGAGTGGCTCAGCCGCTTCCATCGCGACGCGCTCGGACAGGATCGAATCGACCGACAACGAGAGCTGCGCGTGTTGCTCCGTGCTGCCGAGCGGAAGGATCGCGCGGTCATCCTTGCCGAGATACTGCTCAACTTGCCGCCAGTTGCATTCGGAAATTCTCACGACGCCTTCCTTTCCTCGTCCGTTGCATTGATCAGCGGCACCAGCACACGCTCGATTTCGGCGGTGTCGGGGGCGTGCCGGTATTCGAACGCGGTGACACGCCCCTGCAATTTCGTCAGGACATCCTCGGCGCCGCTGGCGAACACGACGACATCGGACGCGCCGAGCAGATCCTCCAGATCCGGCGTCTCGAGCGTGGCGCCTGTCAGATGCTCGACATGGGGGGCGAAGCGCTGGACGCCGGCCTTCATGATCGGCAGGAAATCCGGGAACCTGGATATAACAGCGACCCGCGCCAGAGAATCCAGCGCGGCCAGCGCCTTTCGCGTTTCTTCCGAAGGGATGAAACTGATCGACACCACCTTGGTGTTGGTGACCAGCGACATCACTTCGCGCTGGCGATTGACGAAGGTGACGGCGAGATCGGCCGAATTGGCGCGCGCGCGGGCGGCGGGGTCACGTTCAATCGCCGAGATCGTCAGCGGTTCGACGGTCACGCTATTTCCGAGGCGCGCGGCGATGAAGCGCGAATAGCTGGCGGTAGCGTCGGTGAACAGCCCGATCATGACGATCCTGGTCCGGGCACCTATGCTGTCGCGATAGAAGGCGCGCGCGCTGACCAGCGAGACGAGTTCGGCCGGCCGGATCCCCGCAGCGGTTCCGGCGTCAATCAGCGCGTCGATCCGCCTGTGCAGTTCCATCGCCTCCGGACGGGCGGCGAGCCGTGCATGCCCGCTGCTGGTGACGAAGGAGCCGGAACCGGGACGTGTTTCGATCATGCCTGAAGCCTTCAGGTCACCATAGACCTGGCTGACCGTCATTGGGGCCACGCCGATGCGCTCGGCCAGTTCCCTGACCGACGGAAGCAACTCTCCCGGCAGCAATTGGCCGCAGGCGATGCCGTATTCGATCAGGCCCTGCAGTTGCGTGCGCAGCGGCACTGGCAGATCGCGGTCAACCGAGAACTCCATTCAGGTCTGTCCAATCAAGTGTATCATCCACCTATAACGCTTAGTCCGGTCAATCTTGGGTGACAAGCACGTTCTTGCGCCAGAGCGGCGGATTGGATGGGACAATCCCGTTGACAGGATAGGCCACGCATGAAAACGTTATGCCCAACAAGAACACTTGAAAATTCCTCTGGAGATACGGGAGCCGTCATGAACATGCTCGTCAAGGCTGCGCTGAGCGCGGCACTTCTCGTTGGAACCAGCTATAGTGCGCTTGCCGTCGAACGCGGCGGCACGCTGAAATACGGCCGCTATGCGGACAGCCTCTTTCTCGATCCAGTGCTCAATGACGCCAATGTCGACATCTGGGTCCTGTCCAATCTCTACGACACGCTGATCCTGCCCACTGACGATGGCAAGGGCCTGAAGCCGGGCCTGGCGACGGAATGGAAGGTCTCCGACGATGGGCTTTCCGTCACGCTGACACTACGCGACGGCATCAAATTCTCCGACGGATCGCCGATCACCCCAGCGGACGTGCAATGGTCGCTGAAGCGCGCCGCCGACCCGAAGAAAGGCATCTGGAATTTCCTGGTCGGCTCGATCCAGGACGTCACCACCGAAGGCGATCACACCGTCATCATCAAGCTCAAGAACACCGATCCGGCGATCCTCGCCGCGCTCACCGTGTTCAACACCGCGATCCTGCCGATGAAGGCGTTCGAAGCGTCGCAAGGGACGACCGATGAGGAAAAGGCGAAGAGCTTCTCGGCGCATCCGATCAGTTCCGGTCCGTTCGTCCTGCAATCCTGGGACCACGGCCAGTCGATGAAGCTGACCCGTAACGAGAACTATTGGGCGAAGGGTGAAGACGGCAAGCCGTTGCCTTATCTCGACGGCATCGATTTCGAGGTGATCCCCGATGATGCCACGCGCATCCTGAAATTGCAGTCGGGCGAGATCGATGGCGCGGAATTCATCCCCTATGCCCGCGTCGACGAATTGAAGCAGGCCGACGGCATCGACATGAAACTCTACCCGTCGACCCGCGTCGAGTACATCACCATGAACGTGCGCCCGAAGATCGGCGACAAGGACAATCCGCTGTCGAACGAAAAAGTCCGCCAGGCGATGAACTACGCGACAAACAAGGAGGCGATCATCCAGGTGGTGACCCATGGGGTCGGGTCGCAGATGACCTCGTTCATGTCCTCGGCGACGCCGCTGCACAAAGGTGACAAGCCGCTCTATCCCTACGATCTCGACAAGGCCAAGCAGCTGATGAAGGACGCCGGCTTCGAGAACGGCTTCCAAACCAGCCTGCTCGTGCTCGCCGGCAACCAGGACGAGATCGGCATCGCCACGGCGCTGCAGCAGATGTGGGGCCAGATAGGCATCAAGCTCGACCTGCAACAGGTCGACAATCCGAGCCGCACCCAGCAATACCGCGACGGCACGTTCACGATGCGCGAAGCGGCGTGGACCGACGACATCGCCGACCCGAACGAGATCGCTTCGTACTTCGTCTATTCGCCGACCATCGCGGCGCTGCATAGCGGCTGGAAGAGCGACGAGGCCGACAAGCTTTTCGAAGCCTCGCAGAAAGAGATCGTCGCCGCCAAGCGTGCGGATCAGTATGCCAAGATGCAGGACATCTACAACACCAGCGGACCGATCGTCCCGCTCTACCAGACCCCCTATCCGGTCGCGTTGAGCAAGAAGGTGCAAGGCTTCGTGCAGATCCCGCTCGGCAACAATATCTTTGGCGCCGCGTGGCTGGAGAAGTAGGCTAATCGCCTGAGGCGGCGAACGGTGCCCCGTTCGCCGCCATTTCGCTCCAATTCAACAAGGTCTGGATCACCTCTTGCCGCTGTTGGGCTTCATTTTCCGACGAGTTCTGCAAACGATCCCGACCATCGCCTTCATCCTGGTGGTCACCTTCATCCTCGTCCGGCTTTTGCCGGGCGACCCGGCCAGCGCCATGCTCGGGGACCGCGCCATCGACGCCGACGTCCAGCGCATCAATGCCAAGCTCGGGCTCGACCAGCCGATCCCTGTGCAGTTCCTCTACTTCACCAAGGCGGTCTTTACCGGCGATCTCGGCAACTCGATCGGCCTGAAGCTGCCGGTCATCGAACTGATCGCGCACCGTCTCCCCGTCACATTGATGCTTACCGGAATGGCTGCCCTGATCGCGCTGCTGGTGGCGGTGCCGCTGTCCTTCGTCGCGGCGCTCAACCGTGGCGGCGCGCCGGATGCCATCATCCGCGGCACCTTCCAGATCGGCCTGTCGATGCCCGTCTTCTATGTCGGGTTGGTACTGCTGACCGTGTTTGCCGCAAAATTGCGCTGGTTTCCGGTCGGCGGCTATGGCCAGAACTTCCTCGACGATCTCTATCATCTCTTCCTTCCCGCCACGACGCTGGCGCTCAGCCTTTCCGCCGTGCTCATGCGCAATCTGCGCGCCGCCATCATCGGAGTGGTTGGCGCCGACTATGTCGACTTTGCCCGCGCCAAGGGCCTTCGCGCGAGGGTGATCATGACGCGCCATGTCCTGCGCAATGCGCTGATTTCGACAGTGACGCTGTTCGGCCTGTCGATCGGCACGCTGCTCGGCGGCGCGGTCATCACCGAAACGGTGTTCGCGATCCCCGGCGCCGGACGGCTGATGATCGAGGCCATCTACGGCCGCGACTATCCCGTCATCCAGGGACTGACGATCGCGCTGGCGCTGCTCGTGTCGTTCACCTTTCTCCTGACCGACATCGTCCAGGCCTGGCTCGACCCACGGGTGGCCCGATGAGCGCGGGCGCCGCCCCAATCGCCCTGCCGGCGAAACGGCGCCGGGTATTGCCAGCCATGCTGGCCGGCGCGGTCATAGTGCTTGGCGCCAGTCTTGCCATGGCATTCTTTCCAAGTCTCTTCGCCCCCCACGATCCGACCGCCTTCGACTACAACGCCATCATGCAGGGCCCGAGTTGGGCGCACCCTTTCGGCACCGACAATTTCGGCCGCGACATGCTTTCGCGTGTCATCCACGCCTATCGCATCAACATGCAGATCGCGGTGTTCGCGACGACGGGTCCTTTCATCTTCGGCACCATCGTCGGCGCCCTGGTCGGCTATGTGGGTGGCTGGGTGGAGGCGGTGTTCGGCCGCGTCGTCGACGCGGTCATCACCTTCCCGTTCCTCGTGCTGGTCATCGCCATCGTCTCGGTGCTCGGCCCGGGCCTGCGCAACATGTACATCGCCGTCGGCGTCGTCGACTGGGTGTTCTATGCAAGGCTGGTCTCCGCCGAGGTCAGAATCCAGCGCCGGCTCGACTACGCCGATGCGGCACGTGGCATGGGTTACGGCCACACGCGCATCATCTTCCGGCATCTGCTGCCCAACGCGATAACGCCGGCGGTGGTCTATTTGATGACCGACATGGCACTCGCCATCCTGCTCGGCTCCAGCCTCGGCTATCTCGGCCTTGGCGCGCAGCCGCCGGCCGCGGAATGGGGCGTGCTGATCGCCGACGGCAAGAATTTCATGACCACCGCATGGTGGGTGTCGGTTTTTCCCGGCATCGCCATCGTCATCACCGGCCTGGGCTTCAGCCTCGCAGGAGACGCGCTGGCCGATTTGCTGAGGGTCAACCGATGACGGCGCCGTCTCCAGATCGAAAGACGGCCGGCGGTGGACTCAAGGTGCGCGGCCTCACCACCACCTTCGCGACGCCACGAGGCCCGGCCGCCGTCGTCGACGGCATCAATCTCGATGTCGCGCCGGGCGAGATCGTCGGTCTGGTCGGCGAGTCGGGATCGGGCAAGAGCATCACACTGCGCTCGATCGTGCGGCTGGTGCGCGAACCGGGCAAGGTGAGCGGTCAGGTCGAATGGCAGGGCCGCGACCTGATGGCGATGAGCGAGGCGGAGCTTCGCAAGGTGCGCGGCGCCGAGATCGCGATGATTTTTCAAGAGCCGATGACGGCGCTCAACCCCGTGCTGCCGGTCCGCCTGCAGATCGAGGAAAATCTCAGTGCCCACAGCACGCTCGATCGCCGCGCCCGCCGTCAACGCGCGCTGGAACTGATGAACATCGTCGGCATTCCAGCCGCCGAGCGGCGGCTCGACGAATATCCGCACCAGTTCTCTGGCGGCATGCGCCAGCGGGTGATGATCGCGATCGCGCTGGCCAGTTCGCCGAAGCTGCTGCTTGCCGACGAGCCGACAACGGCGCTCGACGTGACCATACAGGACCAGATCCTGAAGCTTATCCTCGACCTGCGCGACCGTTTCGGCATGAGCGTGGTGTTCGTCACCCATGATCTCGGCGTCGTCGCGGCGACCTGCGACCGCATGGCGGTGATGTATGCCGGGCGCATCGTCGAGACCGGCACGGTGGCGCGGGTGTTCGCCGAGCCGCACCATCCCTATACGCGCGGGCTGCTCGGTTCCGTGCCGCGCATCGGCGCCGAGCGCAGCATGCTTTTACCGATCGAGGGCACGCCACCGGGCCTGACCGACTTGCCGGACGGCTGCGCCTTTCATCCACGCTGTTCCTTCGCCACTGACCGCTGCCGCGCCGAGCGTCCGCCGCTCGAAAGCTTCGCCGCCGGCAGAGAGGTCGCCTGCTTCCACCATCGGACAGTGGCCGCGATGGCGGAGGCGGCCTGATGCGGGAAATGCCACTGATCTCCGTCGAAGGCGTCTCCAAGCGGTTTCGCTTTCCCCGCACCGCGTCCGACATACTCACCGGCAGACCACCCGCCGCTGTCCATGCGTTGAACAATGTCGATCTGGACGTGCATCGCGGCGAGACGCTGGGCATCGTTGGCGAATCCGGCTGCGGAAAATCCACGCTGGCGCGTTGTCTCGTGCGGCTCATGGAGCCGGACGAAGGACTGGTGCGTTTCGACGGCCAGGACATCAGTGTACTGCGCCCGGTGGAACGGCGCGCCTTCAACCGCCGCGTCCAGATGATCTTTCAGGATCCCTACTCCTCGCTCAACCCGCGCATGTCGGTGCGACAGGTTCTGTCCGAAGCGCTGAGCGCGCATGCGATGCGGCCAAAGGCCGATATTCCGGCGCGCATCACCGAACTGCTGGGCCTGGTCCGCCTCCCGGCGGACGCAGCCGACCGCTATCCGCATGAGTTCTCCGGCGGCCAGCGTCAGCGCATCGGCATCGCGCGCGCTCTTGCGGTCGAGCCGGAGGTGCTGGTCGCCGACGAGCTCGTCTCCGCGCTGGACGTCTCGGTGCAGGCGCAGGTCATCAACCTTCTGCTGGACCTCCAGGATCGGCTGAAACTTACAATCGTGTTCGTCGCGCATGACCTCAGGCTGGTGCGCCACATTTCACACCGCATCGCGGTCATGTACCTTGGTAAGGTCGTCGAGATCGGGCCAACTGAAGCGCTGTTTGCAGCACCCCGCCACCCCTATTCGAAGGCGCTGCTCGATGCAGCGCCCGAACTAGATCCGGCGCGGCGAACGCGCGTTGCGGCAGCCCGCGGCGAACTTCCCAATCCGCTCAACCTGCCCGCCGGCTGTCTGTTCAACACGCGATGTCCGTTCGCATTCGAGCGTTGCTTTGCCGAACGGCCGCAGCTCTCCAACCAAGGACCGGCTCATTTTTCTGCCTGTCATCTGACTGAGTTCGGCAAGCCGGCGCTCGAAAAAATCACTGCATAATTATGACCGGTTGAAGAGATCCGGTGAGCTACGCCGCATTCGAAACCGAGGTCGCCAAGGTCAAAGATGAACGCGATCTATTTCTTCATCCGAGCTACGACAACGCAAAGTTCGCAACGAACCGCTGGCAAACCAGCGCCATTGGATCAAGCAACGTAATTCCCGCGGCGGCAATTTGCTTTGCCTGAACCGATCCTATGACGACCGCCTCATTGATGAAAGCCATCGATGTCGGCTAGCGAAAACGGTGGCTAATCGTATCCTTGCCCTCGGAACGAACCCGCTCAACCACAGCCTCCCTGGTCGCTTGGGATGGCGGCTTTCAGGAGATGGCCAAGTTGACCTAAATGTCCGACATGAGGCGCAAAGCCGACCTTTGCACTCTCAAGAGGGGTTCTCACAATATGATCAATACGCGACATTGCTGTGTCCGGACACCATGTCCGCCTTTGTACTGTCGCGAAGTCACTGCATCGGAGCTAAAGTCGTCGAAGAGACAAAGCCAATGCGCTTTCCATCGCGAGCTACCTCCGACTTCGCCGCAGCGGTGCCTACAACTCTGACCAGAGTGCCTGGATGAAGAGGTTCTCCAATTGTGACTCCCTTTGCGTCGGTGATTGGAGCAACCGCGATGACTACGTGGGTCGGCTGTATCGGCACGAAATCCTCCGACGGATTTGCCAAGGCATTTACTGTCCGTCCGACCGCGAAATCCTCACCGATAAGTTTCATCTGCGGAACCTGACGTATGCCGAACTTGCCAAAAGATAGGTCGGGCACCCGCGCGCCCACGTATGATGCCAAGGCCGTCACCTGGATCAAGCCGGTTCTGTTGGGGTCCGCTACACCAAGCCCCTCCATCACAGAGTAGGCAAATACACCGTGACCTTGAAAGCCCTCGAGTGCTGGACCGTCATCACTGGAGGCGGCAAGCACCGACCGTCCGGTCGCGCGCGTGAGGCGATCAAGAGCAGCAAGGCGATCGAAACCACGGGTAGTGCGCTCGAGAGTCAGCGTGCCGCTCTCACAAGTGTCAAACATCAGCAAGGATTTCCGAGTTGCGACACGAGTCAGCCAACGTTGCCAGTCGTCCTGGTTGATACCCTGCTCCGAGACTGAGCTGGGACCTGAATACTTGAAATCGTACGGTATGAAATAGTACCGCCCATCCTCAGTCTTCCCATGCCCAGCCACGAAAAGAACAAACACGTCTGTCGATCGAATTTGCTTGGCGATACCGTCAAACGCCGCATCGATTCCGTTTCTTGTCGCCTTTTTGTCTGTCACTAGCCAGGTTTTCACACCATCGAAGAGATCGGCACCTGCAAGCTCAAAGGAATGGGTCAAATCGGCTGCGTCATTCGCCGCGAATTTAAGGGTGAGCCGGCTATCCCAATATTCGTTGATGCCCACGGCGAGTACAAAAAGCCGAGGCGAAACTGAAGTACCGGTTGCCGCCCAGCTAACGTTTGTAGTGGCGGGCGTGGATGCAATTCCATTCGACGCATTGAAAACAATAAGCTCTATGACGTTGTTGCCTGGCTCCAGAAGCAGGCTGTCGTCAATTGCGATCGGCTCGCCTTGATTTACTTTTACAGAGGGAGGCAACGTACGAGCAACACGGGCGATCCCATTCACTCGCCATTCTATACGACCGATGCCTCCAGTTGAGGCCGTTACCGTGGCTTTCGCAACGATGGTATCCTTGTCCGCAATGCTTTCGCCTGCTGGCGATAGAATCTTTATGGTCGGCGGCAGCCCATCCTTCAGAAGCGTATTTATCGTCGGACCGTCGTCTTCCTTCTGCGCACCGCGGCTTCCTGAGGCGACGGCAGCGACCAAATCAGGTCTATAGAGTGTGTTAAAGAAGCTATCGATGGTGACGGTTTCATTTAGACTTGGCGCAAGAAACAGGTTTTGAGCCGCCTCTCTCGTCCCACCAAAATAGCCGCCATCAATGCGGCTCAACCAGTTCCCATTTTCGCTCAGCACAGTCCTTAAGATCGGCTGCGGCTTATCAACGTCATAGAGCAAGAAGTCACCAACGTCTGTTATCGCTAGAAAACGTCCTTCCTTCTGCGGTGCCAGTGCAAGGATTCTCCCACCCGTAACATCATGTTGAGAGCTAAAATCGTCCGCGCCAACAACCTCGGTTATAGGCTCGTTAGGGCCAACTAGGCTCACAAGACGGTTGCCTCCCAACCGGCTGGCTCTCGAAGCCCGGGCGATCGTGTCAGCTGATTTTTTGCCGGCAGTCAGTTGTCCGGCAAGCAATGTAAATTTCCCGCTTTCGTATTTGTAAATCAGGCCGCCGGACCCACCGACACCGAGGAGTGCCGCGTCTGTGCGAGTATCGGGAATTACCCACTTTACCACACCCCAATACCATCTCGTTCTGTTGCCGGATCTCGTCGTTTCCAACCTGAGCTCCTGGCGAGATACAATCCTCCCTGTAGAAAGATTTTGAACGATAGCAAAGTGGTCGAGACCATAGAGAAGGCTGCTACCTCCATCGACAAAGTTGAATGCAGTTAGCCAGTCTGATGACGTCTTTTGGACCACAATCTTTCCCGTAGCCGCTTCCGCCACCAGTAACGTATGCTTTGACTTTGGGCTGTATTCGGAGTACCTCGCCGCTACATATCGGCCATCCGGAGACACTCTTATATCCTTTGCCTGCTCCTTAGAAAAATTTGTAATTGGTCTAACTTTTCCATTTGTGAGATCAAGTTCCTTTATAGACCCATCATCACAGGCTATAGCTATGTGCTCGTTTCCAATAAAATCTGCCAATTCGACCGCATCAGTGATTTCCTCAGACCCGCTGACGTTGCAGGCTTCAAAATGCAACGTGCGCATTTGCCCGGTTTGGGTGTCAAGAACGTAGGCGACCGTACCAGCGATACCTATTGCCACGCTCCCGTCTAGGCTGACCGCCGCAGCATCCAGGGCCAATCGGCGTACCGCCGTGCGAGGTATTAGAGCCTCCCCAGTCATCAGTCGGTACCTAGACACGCCGTCGCTGCCGACGGTGTAAATCTCACCCCGTCTCTCATCAATCTGCAGCTCGGTACCGGTGGACGGAAAATGAGAAATATTTCGAACGTCTCCAGTCGCAAAATCCCATTGAAAAACTGAACTCACATCATCAGAATTATTGACAAATAGAAGGGATTTATCATCTGAAGTGAACGCTACAGCGTCGAATGGTCCTTCACCATTTTCAAATCTATTTGTGAAAACGACATTCCCAGACCTGGAGTCATGTATCTCTGCAGATTTACTCGTCCGAATGTAATAATAATTGCCGCTGTCCGACAACTGGAACCAATCATATTCCGTACCGCTCGTAAGTCGGCGCCCAGAAGATGTATCATAGACCCTTATCTCTTCGCGCTTCTTGCCTAGATCGAGAAATTGAACCGCAATTATCGAACCGTCCGAAGATACGAACAATTTCCCCGGCATGATTTTCTGGGTAATTCTGTCGAGTTCACGGACATCGCGTCTCGCGAGGTCGACAGACCATACTCCATCGTCTGCGAGTACCCAGATAACGGAACTGGCAGATGCTGCCGTGATTTTAGCGAACGTAAAGCTCGCCAATCCAGGAATCCTAATGTAGTCGGCAGAAATTCCCGAGACAGAATCTATAACATGCAGTCCGTTATTTGTGCCAGCCCATGAGGCGAAGCAGATTATTTTTTTGGTGGCACTACTGTACGTGAAGTGTTGGCCGGTAGTTTGCATAAAACTTTTCAGCGGCATCCCTGTGTCTAGGCGAAACCGGGCAATGTTTTGACAATCTCCAGCAAGAACAATATTATCCTCTGGGGAAATTTCGAGGTTCGATATAATATCCTTTGAAAAGGATGGCCGGTCAAATGGTTGAGTACTCTCATAGGGGCCAATGGCTTCGTGGATTTTATCTTTTATAGCTTGGTCGAGCACGCCAGCGGCGTCGTTCTCCGTGGTAAAATTCTTACCATGCTCTGACATGAATCGAGCTAGGCTATCTCGCAGTGCGCGACTATCCTTGCCGTCTAGCTCTTCGTCAGAGAGTCCAAGCACCCACAGTTTTCTTTGGAGCTCGCGCGTCTCATCGGATGCGAACGCCGATCTCTCGAAACTGGCGGCGATCAGGACTGCGATGAGCCAAACCAGCAAATGCGGAACGACGCTTCGGAAAGCCGAAACCCACCTCATCGAGAGCCCCTCTGCGCTAGTTGCCAAGGTCATTTGCACTTAGATTCACGACCTGCACACGTCTGTTGACCTGATCGTCAGGCCTGTTTGGATCATAAAGTTCCGTCTTGCCGTATCCCTTCACCTCCAGGCGAGACGCATCGACGCCAAACTTGGAGACAAGATAGTCCGCGACGGCTTTCGCGCGACGCTCTGAGAGTTTCTGGTTGTATTCATCAGTTCCGCGAGCATCAGTGTGCCCAGATATGAGGAAACGAGCCGATGCGAGGCTGGGATCTGTGAGGGCTTTCCCCAGCGCGTCCAGCGTTATGATGGAATCGTTTAGAAGATCCGCAGAATCGTACGCAAACGTGACATACAGGTTCACAGCGTTGGGCTTGTCCGCGACCACGGTCGGATCAACCGTGACGCCCCGTTTGCCGAAAGGAAGAGACCGAAACCCTGGCTTGGGGCAAGTTGGGTCGAGCCGGCAACGTATCTCGTCCGAACTCAAGTTTTGAGCTGCGCCAGGAACCGCGGTTGAAAGCAGCGCCACCAGAGTGGCCGCAACTAGCTCTCTCATGGTGTTGCCTTCGTTTCGAAGTCGATGAGGGATGCCGCTATCACGCGTTCGGGAAGATCGGACCGGGGCCGGTAGATCAATGCTTTCCGCAGCAGGCTCAGATAATCCCTAGCGTCCTGAATGGTCGGAAGCTTGGTTTCGAAAAGCGGACTCCGGGATGTCACCACTACTATCATCTCTCGTCCAAGGGGTGATGAGATCGTGAACTTGGGGCGGCCTTGCTGACCATCGCCAAAGCGTAGTTCGCGACCAGGCTCCGTCTGGCCTTCTGCCCCGTTCGGCTGCACCAGATGAACGACAGTTTGGTTCGCTTGAATGTAGCTTATATAGACATAGCTGAAATGCCCGGGCGTACGGACCGTCACGTCAAGCAGACGGCCGGGGTAGAGATGGTCCTGGTCCACAACAGAGATAATCGGCTTATCCGGTTCGTCCACCGCCCGAGCTAGCATCTGCTTCAGTTCGCACTGTGGCCAGGCCGCAAGCAAGACGGAGTCAACCTTGATCTCGGGCTTCTTAGCCGCTAGGTCCTCCACGCGTTTGAGGTCCACGTCGCTGCCAACAAATCCGGATACGACGATTGCTTGCCATCTTGGTGGAAGGTTAGGTTCGCGCAGGTCCGCGTGTTGATTTCAGCGATAAGTTGAGACAGTTCGGACGTGTCTATGGGCTGCACCGGCGGACTAGGTTTAAAGCCAGCAACGTGCAACACTACTGCTTCCTCCGCCATTTTGGCGTAAGCGTCGTAGGATAGCCACATAAAGCCGCGTTCGCCCCATTTCCTACCCCAAGAGTTGATTATATGCAGGGCTTGGCGACGATCATCGTATCCTATAGCCACCACTCCATGATTGGCGGCCTCGCTGCTCGTCGAACTAAGTTCATAGACGCCGCCGCGGTAATTTTCGAAGCTTGGCAACACCTGCAAACTCAGAATAACCGGTTCCCCTTGGGCCAACCGTCCCTTAACATCGTCGATCTTAGTGGCATCCAGCCTTGACAGACCCTGGACCTTAAAGTTGGTCGCCCGACCAATCTCTTCAGGCAGTATCGTCTCGCATTTGTCAGCGTATGGATGTTGTGCGAGCGATACTGCACCGTCCTTAAGTGCGTAGACATTCGCTGACAGGCTTGATCCGTTTTCGCAGCTGCCTGAACGCGCGCGGTTAAAGAGATAGCTCGGGCTGACGATAGTAGCGGGGATTAACTTCTTCCCCTCGATGGTTGACGTGTAGTAACTGCGCGCAGCATACCCGACAGCCCAGGAAGCACATGAGCCGAGGCCGCCCTGATCGCCCGGCAGTGGAAATCTGGAAGACAGATCGGCTGTTTCCGGCAAGAAGGCCCTAAATGTAGGCAGTTCTGGGAGGCCTCTCGTCTCTGCAGTCGACATCAATTTGAGACCCGTCGCATAATGGGTCCCCAGCGGATCGGGTGTTTCCGGGGGCTCCTCTGCCGTTGGCGATTGCGCCGATGCGCCTCCAGCAAAAATGACGTTAACGACAACGACCGCTATTGCGTTTAATACGCGCGACCGATCTTCAGCCGTCAAATGCATGAGATTTCAAATCCCAGGACAATATTAGACTTTCATCATAGACAACCCGGCCGTGCAACCTCCGTACCTTCAAGGTCACATTGATTTGACCAGATTGCACGGACTCTCAGAGAAGCGGCGCTATCTGTCCGCAAATCGACCGTTTTGCTAACAGCGAAATCCGGTCGCCGGTGTCTATCTCATCTGCGCCACGAGAATGGCGGCTTCTGGCGTGCGAAGAACGACGGCGGACGTTCAGCCCGGTGGGACCAAGGTCTGAAGCTGTGCCAAAGCGGACGTTCTATGGCGGCTAGTTGCGCATACACGCGAGTGCTACGCTCCCAGCAAACCCACGTGACGTCTTTGTAGTCCAGGAGGCATCGTGGCGCGCCCGGAACGAAAGCTTGTGGCGGTTTTGGCAGCGGACGTAGCTGGCTACTCGTGTTTGATGGGGGCCGATGAGGCCGGGACTCTCTTCCAACTAAAGGCACTGCGCGCCGAAGTGATCGATCCGAAGGTCGCGCAATTCAGGGGTCGGCTGGTCGGCACAGCGGGCGACAGTCTGCTGATTGAGTTTCCCAGCGCTGTCGACGCGTTGCAGTTCGCAGTCGAGACGCAAGAACGCATAACGGCGCGCAATACAGATCTTCCTGAAGACCGGCGCATGGCCTTCAGAATGGGTGTCAACGCCGGCGAGGTTATCCTGGATGAGACGACGATCTACGGTGACTGCGTAAAAGTGGCCGCCTGGCTGGAAAAGGTCAGTGAGCCCGGAGGGGTCGTCATTGGACGCAGCGTCTATGATCAAGTGAAGGGAAAGATTCCCTATACGCTCGTCGACCTGGGCGAGCATGCGATGAAGAACATTGCTGGCCCTGTGCGTGCCTACCGGGTTCTAACGTCCGACATGGGGCGCAAAGCTGTCGTTCCCCTCTTCGCAGGCTCAGTTCGGCTCGCCGCCGTGCGACAGGATCGAGATGTCGCGCGTGACCACGTCCGTGGGGACCGATTGAAGGGGCGGCCCACATGCCGAACATGGCAGTGCCGCCTTCACGGCGCGTGCGCCAGTCGCCGACGGGCGGGCGAGGTTGGACCTCGCCCAGCCCCGCGACCATTCGGTCGAGTGCAGCTGTGATCTGACGATCCATCGCAAGGACCATGGCGGCTTCCCTTCCTGGGCTTGCTGTAGCCCCCAACTAGGCTGTGATGATCTTGCCGTCCCATTCCCCGCCGGCGGGGGATGAGGCGTGTTCATGGAACAGCTTCCACTCGCCGCCCCGCCGCTCGAAGCAGTCGGTCTGGCGCACCCAGGCGTGCTTGGTCTCGCCGTTCTTGAGCACGATCTTGGCCTTCTGGACCGTACAGACGATCCCGATGTCGCCGCTGATCTTCACATCCTCTTCGAGGATGTCGATGTCGCAGGATTTGAACCCGCTGAACACGCGGTCGAACATCTTCTTCGCCGGCTCAAGGCCCCTTGAAGCGAAGGCCGGAATGTCGAACCACAGCGCATCGTCAGCCCAATGCCGCGTGCTTTGTTCAGCGGTCATGGACGTAGCCATTTCCCTCACGATGTCGGTGAGGGCCTTCTCGTCAGTGCTCTTGGTCATGGCAATCTCCTTTTCGAATGCACCGGGGGCTTTCCTCCGGCGGATGAGAAAAGAACTATCCTTTCCTTGAACGAGGGGGTAGAAAGCTGATTGGAATAGAATCAATTCCATTTTAGGAATTGATGGGAGACGCAGATGGACCGTATGGGTGCCATCAGCCTGTTCGTCCGGGTGGTGGACGCCGGAAGCTTTTCCGCTGTGGCCCGCACCTTAAGCGTCGGGCAGCCGGCGGTGAGCAAGCAGATCGCGGCTCTCGAAGCATACCTCGGCGCGCAGCTGCTGCAGCGGACGTCCCGCAGCCTGACCCTCACCGAGGCCGGCCGTGACTTCTACGAGTCCGGCGTGCGACTGTTAGGCGACCTCGAAGCTGCGGAATCCCGTGTCGGACGCGGCGTCGTCGCGCCATCCGGCCTGGTAAGGGCCAATGTGACGCCCGTGTTCGGCCGGCTCTATATCGTGCCTCGGTTGAGCGCGTTTTTTGCCAGCTACTCCGGGGTATCCGTCGAACTGGTCGTCACCGATCACCTGGTCAACCTGATCGAAGGGGGCGTCGATCTCGGCATCCACAATGGCGAACTATCGGATTCCAGCCTGATCGCCAGGAAGATTGCCCAGACGCCAATCGTCACCGTCGCCACCCCCGCCTACTTGGCGGAACATGGCGAGCCGCAGACGCCCGACGATCTGGAACGCCACGCTTGCGTGATCTATGCGCCCGATGGCGCGCCGCGCGTCTGGGAGTTTTCGGGCCGCTTCGGTCCCATCGTCCACCACCCAAAGGGCGCCTTCCGCACCAACGATGCGGAGCAGATCCGCGCTGCCGTCCTGGCTGGCCTGGGCCTAGCGCACACACCGGGCTGGCTGTTTGCCGCGGAGATCGCCTCCGGAACTGTGCGGGAGGTGTTGAAGGATTACTCGCGCCCAAAGCTTGCGATCAGCGCGGTCAGGCCCAACGGAAGGTTCCTCGCCAGCAAGGTCAGGGTCTTCATCGATTTTCTGGCTGAAATTTTCGCTGAAGAGCCCAGTCTGGCCCCCTAAAGGCGTTTCGAGAGAGATGGCGCACCCGACACGATTCGAACGTGTGGCCTCCTCCTTCGGAGGGTGGCGCTCTATCCAGCTGAGCTACGGGTGCATCTCTCAGTCGCTTAAGCCGACGTCGACTACAGACTGCCCTACGGTACAGGGGCGACGATTCTGGCAAAATCAGGCGTTGGCGGCGGCCATGGTCCGCGCCACCTCAGCGGCGCTGATGCCTTCCAGGGCGAGGCCGTAGCCCGCGCCCTCGTCGACGATGCGACGCAGTTTCTGCGTCAGTGCGATCCGCGTGTAGCGGCTGGTCAGCGGCGGCAAGGCGGCCAGGCCCTCGGCGATCTCATGGGCGCGGACCAACAGGCGGTCCGCGGGCACCACCTCGTTCACCGCACCCCAGGCCTTAGCCGTCTCGGCGTCAAGTTGCTGGCGCGTCAGGATGAAGTAGCGGCCGCGTACGCTGCCAATCACCTCCGGCCACAGGAGGTTGACGCCGTCGCCAGGCACGATGCCGAAGTCGAAGTGCGGTTTGTCCTGAAACACAGTCTCCGGGGTCGCCAGGACGATGTCCGCCAGCAGAGCGTATTCAGAGTGCAACAACACCGGCCCGTTCAGCGCCGCGATCACCGGGACCTCGATGTCGAGGATGTTCATAAGGACCTTTTTGCCCTCGCGGTAGATCTTGTCGTAGCCGCGCGGCGAAAAGAAATCGAAGCCCTCCGAGCTGATCGTGTCCATGAATGCGTCGCCCGAGCCGGTAAGGATCACGACGCGGTTGTCGGGGTCCGAGCCAATGGCGTGGAACAGGTCCATGAACTGCTCATGGGTGTGGCCGTTGAAGACGAGCTTTCCGCCATTGGTGTGCAGTGCCACCTCGAGCACCCCGCTTTCCGAGCGGGTGAGCTTGGCGTTTGGGAAGGACGAGCGATAGGCGTCGAAACGGGACATGGGTTGCTCCTTTGTTCGGGTTGTTCAGTGTCCGGAAAAGCCAGCACTTAGCGATGATAAGGTCGGAGTTTCTTCACCCGATCTATTGGTGTGCTTTTGGCGGCACGTTCGACAGCAGCGGGCCAAGTCCCTCCGCGATGGTCAAGTGCGTGATGACGGCGTCGCGCAGCTTCGGATAGGGCAGGTTCGCCAGCATTGCCGTCTGCACCGCAGCCAGCACCTCGCCGGCCTCGGAGCCGATCATCGTGAAGCCAAGGATGCGGTCGTCATCGCCGCCCACGACGACCTTCATGAAGCCTTGCGTTTCGTCCGTCGCCTCGGTGCGCAGCACGGCACTCATCGGCAGCTTGGCGACGCGCACGATGATGCCCTGGCGTTGCGCCTCGCCTTCGCTGAGGCCGACGCGGGCGAGCGGTGGGTCCGTGAACATGGTGTAAGGCACCTGACGGTCGCGTGTGCTGCGGTTCCCGCCGGCCAGATTGTCCCTGACGATGCGGAAGTCGTCGACCGAGACGTGGGTGAACTGGGGGCTGCCGGCACATTCGCCGAGCGCCCATATGTCGGGAGCGCTCGTCTCCAGCCGCTCGTTGACGCGGATAAAGCCGCGGCCATCCAGCTCGACGCCGGCCTCTTCGAGTTGTATGCCAGCGGTGTTCGGGACACGCCCGACGGCAACGAGCAGATGGCTACCCTCGATCTTGCGCTCGCCCGAAGCCGTGCGCACGGTCACAATGACCTCTTCGCCGGAGCGGCCGCGCACCGCAAGCGGCTCGGCACCGACGAGGAACTCAATGCTCTCGCTTCCAAGGAGCCGTTGCATCTGGTCGGCGACGTCGCCGTCCTCTCGGCCAACAAGCTGAGGTCCGGCCTCGATCACCGTCACACGGCTACCGAAGCGGCGATAGGCCTGTGCCAGTTCCAGGCCGGTGTAGCCGCCGCCAAGCACGACAAGATGCGGCGGCAAGGTGTCGAGCTCCAGGGCGCCGATATGGGTGAGCGGCTGGGATTCCTCGAGACCGGGAACGCTGGGGATGGCCGCATGCGTTCCGACATTGATGACGACCTTATCGCCAGTGAGCACGCGTGTGCCGCCTTCGTTCAGCGTCACTTCGATCATCTTCGGCTCCACGAAACGACCGCTGCCCATGATCAGTTCAGCGCCGCTGGTCTTGTAGGCGTTGAGGTGAAGTCCGATCTCGCGATCGACCATCTCCTGCTTGCGCCGGCGGACCTTCGCCATGTCCGTCGAGACCGGGCCGGTCATCGTGCCGAACTGTGCGGCATTGTGGGCGAGATGCGCGACCCGCGCGCTCCAGACCTCGTTCTTGCTGGGCATGCAGGCGACGGCGGGACAGGAGCCGCCGACCCAGCGGCGCTCGACGACGGCAACCCGTCGCCCGGACCGGGCCAGATGCCAGGCGAGCAGCTTGCCGCCTTGCCCGCTGCCGAGGATGAGGAAGTCATAATGTTCTGATTGAGACATAAGCGTTCTCCGCTGCAATTCTGGTGACAACAATGAAGATGTCGCGGCAATCGGAGGCGTCTGTTCGCTTGCCGCAACACCTCTGCGAGATCAACACCGAACTTAGGGCGGGCGGCTAGCGCTGCCCACCAGAGGCGGTGATGCGTTCACCGGTCAGCCAGGCGGACTGGTCGGAAGCTAGGAACACGGCAACGCGCGCGATGTCGTCAGGCTTTCCGAGCCGACCCATCGGCAAGGTCGCTGCTATGTTGCTGGCGGTCTCGCCATCGATGCCCGCCACCGCGAGACCTTCGGTCTCGGTCATCCCGGGCGCGATCGCATTGACCCTGATCTTGCGGCCGACGAGCTCGTCGGCGAGGGCCCTGGTGATAGTGTCCACCGCACTCTTGGAAGCCGAATAGACGACGGAGTTCGGCACAGGGTTGGCACTCGAAATCGTGCTGAGGTTGATCACGCTACCCCCACGGCCGTCAAAGGCCCTGACCGCCTCCTGTGTGGTCAGGATGGTGCTCAGCACGTTCGTGTCGAACTGCCGGTGGAACTCCGCTTCGGTCACGTCTTCAAGCGGTCCGAAGCGATACACGCCAGCATTGTTGACGAGGATGCTGGGTGTGCCGAACGCCGCTTTCGTCTCGTCAAAGAGCCGTTTCACGTCGGCGCGCTTGCTGGCATCTGCCTGGATCGCCACCGCCTTGCCGCCGTCGCGCAGGATATCGCCGACCACCTTGTCCGCATCCTCCTTGCTCGATGCGTAGTTAACCACCACGGCCGCGCCCGCCTCGGCAAATCGCCGGGCGATTGCCGCGCCTATGCCTTTCGACGCACCGGTGACGATCGCTACTTTGCCTTTCAGCTCGTCCATGATCTTTCTCCTTCAACTCTACGAACCGCCGCCAGCCGGCGAGTTGCCCAAGAGGTAAATCATGCGCAGATAAGTGAGTAGCGTGGCTAACCTGATATGATATATACGCAATCTGTATGAATGACCGACTCCAACAACTCGCGATCTTCGTCCGCACGGTCGAGACCGGCAGCTTCTCGAAAGTGGCCAGGGAGTGCGGTCTGTCGCAGCCTTCCGTCTCGCGCACGGTCGCGGCACTTGAGGAGCGGCTGGGCGTCAAGCTGCTCACCAGGACCACGCGCCAACTCTCCCTGACTGATGCCGGCGAGACACTGCTTTCCCGTGCGCGCGAAGCGCTTGCCGGCATCGAGGAGGCTGAGAACGCGGCGCGCGGCGCGGACCGGCTGTCCGGCACGCTGCGCGTGTCGATGCCAGCGACCTTTGGCGTCAAGCAAATCGTGCCGCTGCTGCCCGCATTCTTGGAACGGCATCCGCTGCTCAGAGCCGACTTGATGATGTCCGACCGATACGAGAACCTGATCGCCGAGGGCGCCAACATGGCTCTTCGCATCGGCAATCAGCCGGATTCCAGCTTCGTGACGCGGAAGCTTGCCGCGACCCGGCGCCTGTTCGTCGCCGCGCCCGCTTATCTTGCCCGCCGCGGCACGCCTAAGAACTTTGCCGAGCTCGGCCAGCACCACCTTGTCGGCGGCCCGAGCGACGGCGGCGAGCAGAACTGGACCGCTCTTCGCGACGGAGTAACTGAGATTCAGCCGTTTGATCCGCGTGTGCGGACCCACTCGGCCATCGGCGCTGTCGCCTGTGCGAGCGCCGGCCTTGGCATAGCGATCGCATCGACATGGATGTGCGCGGATGAACTCGCCTCCGGCGCGCTTGTCGAGGTCTTGCCCGACTATCGGCTCGCGCCGGCAACGGCCTATGCAGTCTTCCCTGCCGGCCGACGCCCGTCACTGAAAGCGCGTGCCTTCAGCGACTACCTGGAGCAGGTGCTGGTGAGCGACCAATGATCGACTGTAGGGCGACATTGCGATGTCCGCGACACTGCGCGATGTGACTTTTTGTGCGGCTCACGGGCACGTCGCGTTGCAGATCAACAAGGTTTTCGAATGTCTGCTATCGGGCGAAGCAATTGTAAGTCTGGATGGCGATGATTGGGCGCAAAGCGGCCGTTTGGCCGTGCATCTGGAATGTCCGCTCCCGCGTATGAATTCGCACAACCGTCGTCTGGAATCACAAGCCCAGTGCTCGCTCCTTTCCAAAGGTCCAATCGACTCGGCCCCCTGCGTAGGCGATACCGGAAATATGCTTGCCCAGGTGCCGCTCGACAGATGGCGACCAAGGTACGAGCTGGAAACCCAGCCCGTCATCGATCATGGCGAAACGACCGGAAGCAAGGGAGAAACGTTGCCGGTAGATGCCTGACACCTGGCTGCCAGGTGCAGGCTTCGTGAACGGAAGCCCGGTCTTGCCTGCAAGCCGCGCGGCGAGCGCATCTACCTCGCTGCTTCTCAAGGTATCGATCAGGTTACGCGCAAAGATGGTGCGCTGTCCCTCGCGTCGTGCAAAACCCTGCTCAACAAGATGGTCAGTGCGATCCTGCAGCGCCTGCTTGACGTCCCTGCCAAAACCGCCCTCCCCGCACTCGACCGGATTCTGTGCGACGAGCTGCCGGTCGAGCCATGTCGCGCCGCCAGCACGGACCTGCTCTTCGATCGAGAGGTCTGAGCGGACGGCGAGAGCGACACGCTCGTGCCCCTTCAAATCTGCATAGTGGCGAAGCTCTACCATGGAGCCGGGAACGGAATCTCCGGTGGCTTCCAGATCACGGAAGCGAATGTGATGGATACGCCCGTCAAGACCATCGACGACGGCGTAGGCCGAACCATGCAATTCGTCATCCAGGCCGCGGTCGAGCAGCCTGCCAATGACAGGCGTATCGATCTTCTCGCCACCTAAGACAAAGCTGGCTGCAGGCCTATCGATGCGATGACCAGCAAGGCTACGATGCATTCGCTTGATGATGTCGCCACGTTCGCCGAGCGCGCGCAATGTGGCTTCTGCGTCATCCGCCATGATCCACTGGCCGGGACCAACCTCGTTGGTGAGACCAAGGTTTTCCAGCTTCCGGAGCCGTCCGACCTTCAGCGCTATGAACTCGTCAGGCTGGCGATCCGGACGCGGCGCGAGATCGATGATGCCATCGCGATCACTGTCTCGAACAAGCTGGCGGTCGAGTTGCGTCCAACGTTCGGTGCCGATCTGCTGCACGATAGTCCGACGGATGTCGTGGTCGGTGCGTGGCCCGAGTGTCTGGGTAAGGATATCGCCTGCGCGATCGCGGATGCCCTGGCGGATGTAGTCGCGTGAGATGACGAGATTCTGGCCATCGTCGGCGACGCCGCGCACAAGGATATGAATGTGCGGATGTTCGGTGTTCCAATGGTCGATACCTACCCAGTCGAGTTTCGTGCCGAGGTCGCGCTGCATATCGACCATCAGGTCGCGGGCGAAGGCTTTGAGGTCGCCCAACTCGTGGGCGTCATCAGGTGAGACGATGAAACGGAAATGATGCCGGTCGTCCTTGCATCGTTCGGCGAAGGCATCATGTTCGGCGTCGTCAGTGTCGGGCCCAAACATCTTTGCTTTCTCGTCGTCACGTGTCACGCCCTCGCGACGAAGGTATTTTAGATGGGCAATGAGCGGCGTCGATCCCCTGAACTGACGGACGACACGCGCCTTAATGACGGCGGCCCGTGAGCGGCTGGTGACGAGGCGATCGGCGCGGATACTCTCCGACCTGCCGCGACCGAACGTCGAGGCGCGTGGGGAGATGATCCGGCCCTTGCGCGAGATGTGGCCGCCCGCTTGCTGTGCCGCCGCGAGCGCCTGGGAAATGAAAGGGCGCGCGCGCTGGTCGACACGAGAGCGAATACGGCCGGGGCGAACGCGAAAGCCATCATCTCGACTCATGGCTGCGGACACCGCGAGGTGCGATTTCCATTGGAACGATTGAAAAAACGCGTCGGTTCACATCGCAGATTTCCAACGCACATCGCGCAGCAAGGCGAAAACCGTAAGAAAAACAACCAACCGACCGAGCCGCACATCGCGGCCCTTTATCCTGCCATCCCTTCCCGTGCTGCGTAACCGTCCGGTCCCTGCACATATTTGAAGTAGTGCAATCTCGCGTCATGTCGGGTTCCTTCGGTTTGTGGAGGATATTCGGATGGCGCCTCGCCGCTCCTGGGCCAAGGCCAACAGCCCCTACTGGTCGTCGCAGGTCGCGAGCTGGATCGCCAGCAATCTCAGTGCGCAGGAATTCTGCCGCCGGCGCGATCTCTCGATCAGGACGTTCGATCTGTGGATGCACCATCTGGTGAGCGGCGACGACCTGCGCAAGCGTGCGGAAAAGCTGCAGAATTTGCGCCGCGAGAAGTCCGGACGTAAGCGCAAGACGCAACAGCCGAAGCGTCCCCAGAGGCGGCCCCGCTATCGTTACGGCAAGCGCACGGACAGCGGCCCGATTGCTCTGCGGGCGTTCTGGAGCATGCATGTCGAGGCGCTGAATTGGAGCGGCATGGGCCATGCCGAGTACGCCGCCGCGCTCGGACTTTCGCGACACGCGTTGCGGATCTGGCGCGATCGCCTGGAAGAATCCGGCGACGAAATGGACTGGCGATTGCTTCTTCATCCCAGTGCCCGGGCCCAATTAAGCAGCGCTGCTAATTGCGCGCGGCGCCAATATCGCTTGACACCCGACGCGGTGGACGGTCGATCGCACCGGCGCAGCTTCACCGAGCAGCAGAAGCGGGCGATCGTGCAGGAGACGGAGAAGCCCGGCGTCGCTGTGGCGCAAGTTTGCCGCCGCCATGGCATTGCCACCAGCATGGCCTTCCGCTGGCGGGAGGAGTTCGGCCTGACCGCCCGCAAGGCGCCGGAACTGGCGCTGGTCGAGCTCGCCGATGGAGGTGAAACTGAGCCGCCGGCGCTTGCCGCCTTGCGCGATCTCGTGCGGCCGCCGGACGGCATGGTGGCGATCGAACTGGATGATGGGCGGCGCGTGTTTGCGCCGGCGGGCTCGTCTGCGGCTGCGGTCAAGCGGCACCTGGCCGGCAAGGAGAAGGCATCATGATCGTCGTTCCGGCGGGTGTGAAAGTGCATCTGGCGTTGGGTCACACTGACATGCGCAAAGGTCTCGATGGGCTCGCCACGCTGATCCAGGAGCATCTGAAGAAGGATCCCTTCTCGGGTCATCTGTTCGTCTTCCGCGGCAAGAATGCCTCGCTCCTGAAGATCCTTTTTTGGGACGGAACGGGACTGTGTCTGTTCACCAAGCGCATGGATCACGGACAGTTCATGTGGCCGCGCCTGGCTGAGCCAGGCGGCTCGGTGGCACTGTCGCCAGCACAACTCGCGATGCTCATCGAGGGCATCGACTGGCGCGCGCCGGAACGCTTCTGGCGACCGATGCTGGCCGGCTGAAACCGGCACTTCTACTGTCGTAAAGAAGCCCGGAATCCTTGGGTTCTTGTGCTGTTTGTGATAGAATCGATCATGTTGGTCGATCTCGAAAACCTGCCGTCCGATCCAGCACTTCTTCAACGCCTCGTGCACGACATGGCGGCTGCGGTCGAGAGCCGCGACGGGGAGATCGAGCGGCTTCATTCGATCATCAAAAAGCTCCAGCGGGCGCAGTTCGGCCGCAGCTCGGAGCGGCTCGATCCCGATCAGCTTGCACTCGCGTTGGAAGAACTCGACGCTGACGTCGCGCGCATCCAGGAGAGCCGTCTGTTCGTCAGCAAGCCGTCGACTGAGCGGCCGTCGCATCGCAAGCCGCTGCCCGATCATCTGCCGCGCGAAAACGTCCTGGTCGATGTCGACAGCATGGTCTGCGCCTGCTGCGGCGGCGCGCTGCATGCCATCGGCGAAAGCGTGAGCGAGATGCTGGATTGGGTGCCAGCGCAGCTTCGCGTGATCAGGACGACGCGGCCAAAATATGCCTGCCGGACCTGCGAGACGGTGATGCAGGCGCCGGCGCCGGAGCGGCCAATCGCTGGCGGTCTGGCGACGCCGGCGTTGCTGGCGCAGGTGCTGGTCAGCAAATATTGCGATCACACGCCGCTCTATCGGCAGTCGCAAATCTTCGCCCGCAATGGCGTCGAACTTCCGCGCTCCACCCTTGCCGGCTGGGTCGGCGGCGCCTGCTGGTGGCTCGAAGCCCTGCACGAGCGGCTCGCCAAAAGCATCTTCGCCTCGAACCATCTTTTTGCCGATGACACACCGGTCCCGGTGCTCGATCCAGGCCGCGGCCGCACCAAGACTGGAAGGCTTTGGGTCTACGCCCGCGAGCAGAGGCCATGGGGCGGACCGGAGCCGCCGGCCGCGGTCTATGTGTTCGCGCCGGACCGCAAGGCCGAACGTCCCGTCTCGCATCTCGAGCACTTCAAGGGCGTTCTGCATGTCGATGGCTATGTCGGCTTCGAGCGCCTTACCGGCAAGGGAGATATCGTTCTGGCCGCGTGCTGGAGCCATACACGGCGCAAGTTCTACGACGTGGCGCAGGCGACCAGCGCGCCGATCGCGGTGGAAGCCTTGCAAAGGATAGGCGAACTCTATGCTGTCGAGGCCGACGTTCGGGGTCAATCGCCGGGCCATCGGCTTGCATCCAGGCGCAGCCGCTCCAAACCAATCGTCGACGCCATGCGGATCTGGCTCGAAGCACAGCTGCCGCTGTTGTCGGGTCGCAGTACGCTCGCCGAAGCCGCCCGCTATGCGCTCTCGCGCTGGGACGGCCTGACCCGCTTCCTGCACGACGGCCGCATCGAGCTCGACACCAACCCGGTCGAGCGCGCGATCAGACCTGTCGCGCTCGGCCGCAAGAACCATCTCTTCGCGGGCAGCGACGGCGGCGGCCATCGGTGGGCGGTGCTGTGTTCGCTCATCGAAACCTGCAAGCTCAACGACGTCGAACCCTACGCCTATCTTCAGGACGTGCTCGCGCGCATGGTTGACGGGTACCCCATCAACCGCCTTGACGAATTGCTGCCATGGAACTGGGTAGCGCATGGCCGGGCCGCTGACTGAGCAAGCCTTGGGTCTCGCCGAATGATGAGTATTGGACAACACACAATGGCGGTGGTCGTATGTTGTGGCGACCCCGGTTGATGATTCATAGTTGCAGTGTGATGGGGATAAACAGATGACCCAGTCTTCAGCAAACGGAGCAGAGGCAAGACTGCTTGCCGAGGCCATTGCCGCGCTTCGTGAGCTGACGTCTTGCGCGCGAGAGACGCAAGACCGATCGTTCGACGATGGCCATTCCGCCGATTCATGGCAGAGCGATGAACTTCGTGCCGCGATAGAGCGTGCTGAAGCAGTAATCGCGAAATCGGAAGCTCCCGGAGAATAGCAGGCTGCGTCGACGGCCTGCCTCCTTGAACCTGCAAACCCAGGATTCATGTCAAGCCTGACCTGACGTGCAGTGGCCGAACGCTTACCGTGCTGCCCCGAAACCCACCCTCCCTCCGCAATTTCTGCGACGGAACAGGCCGGAATGCGATTGACCAGCAATGCACCGATCATTGTGACGTCTCGGACGAACCCTGCGCAAACGGGCTATGGACAGCAGAGGGCGGAGACAGTCCACCTTCACTGCGCGAGCCGTCCTGTGGCGGTACGAGCGCGGTAAGATCGGTGACCGCTTTAACCGCTGGTGATCTCACGCTGGGTGAGCGGATCGCCGTGAACACAGTTTCGAAAGGAATATTGGTCTGGTGATCGCCTTGCGAACCTGAGCTATTCCGTGTGCTTCCGCCACGCGCGAAAACCGCCGCTTCAAATGCGCTCGCTCTGCCCGCCGCCTGCCGTGCGCGCAACGGAATGGGAGCTGTTCCGTCGATCAAAGGCGCGAGTTTCCTGACGTAGTCGATCGTCTCACGCGGCAGCGGCCGACCGGTTGCAAGGTGCCCTTCGTATCGCCCAGGACCGGCATTGTAAGCCGCGAGGAAGCCGTTGCGACCGAAGCGGTCGAGCATCTCGCGGAGATACGCTGCACCTGCGAAAATGTTGTCGCGCGGCAGATAAGGATTGTCTCCGAGATGATACCTGATGCGCAGTTCCTCCCATGTCGCCGGCATGAGCTGCATCAAGCCCATCGCGCCCTTGCTCGACACCGCATGAACATCACCAACGCTCTCGACATGCATGACAGCGCGAAGCAGCCGCTCGGGAATGGCAAAGCGTTTGGCAGCCTCCCGGATATGCACCGACCAGGGATCAGAGGACGAGATGGTGCTGCCGGAGTGCGCCGGCCGCTCACGATGAGCGGAAAGCTCTGCACAGACAGTAGGCGCTGGAAGGGTGAGCATGACGCTTGCAGACAGTGCTGCAATGCCTCGGCAGATAAAATCACATGCACCACGTTCCCGACGCGTCTGCAGCCTGCCACCGTGCTCGCTCCCGTCAAGGGCAAGGCTTCGCCGGCCGAACCTGCTTGCTGCGAACCGCGGCGTGGTAAACGTCCTGAACGACGGGCAAGCGTCGGGCCGCCCCTGACGTTCGCTGCGCGCGGCGGCCGCCTGATTGGCGATCGGGTCGAAGGGTTTGAACGGCGCCCGATCGATCAACGGGTTTGACGCAGAAAGGCCACTGAAGCGCCCTCGGAGCATCCGATCAGCCTCTCTCGTCGCGCTTCGATTGCCTGCTCCAGTGCAACGCCCAGACACTTCTCTCGGCATCGGACTTAAACAGATTGGCGCGGATCGGTTGCGTGAAGGACGGGTCGTCGATGGAGACGGAGAGATAGTTGCCGGCCTTCTCGCCGGTGCGATCCCATGCCGCGCCGATCTCCATGCCTTCGCAGAAGACGCGATGGTCTGGCGCGTTTTCGGCATCCGATTTCTCGGCAGGCACGATGGCAAGCTTCGCGTCGAGCGTCAGCGTCGAGATGTTGCCGAAGAAGCCGTCATCGTTGCGGGTGAAGGTGCCGATCTGGGCCATTGCGGTGCTCCTTTCATGAGCGTTGATGAGGGTTGGTGCGAGGTGTCACGGCTCGCCAGGGACAGGTCTGTCGGAAGCATCCGGCGCCGGAGAGGTGCTCTCGGTTGTCCAGACCGGGTCTGCGCGGCCGATGATTGAAGTGAGCGGGAGCGGTCCGAAATACCGGCTGTCAAAGCTGTCAGTTGCAACCCAGTTCATGAGGAAGACTTCGTCGCCGGCGATGACGCGGCAGCCCTGCCAGTCGGGCAGTGTTCTGCCGCGACTGTCACGCTTACGCGCAAGTCCAAAGGTCACGCCGTAGGCGATGATGGCTGTGCCTTGTCGACAGACCGTCCCCGCGCCAAGCGCCAGCACGCGCTTCAGAAGCGGCACGCCGTTCGGCAGATATCCGCGCTCAGCGAGGAGGTCGGCCAGCGGTTCGGGCGGCATGACGACGGCGATATCGGCGACACCGATCCTGTCGGCCGGCTCGACGCGATAGAGCCCAGTGGGGACGCTCGCTGATGCATTCCAGATGAACTGCGGTCGATTGCCCATCCATGCCGGCGCGCCGACGAGGACCGCACCGCCGAGCATCGCGACGATGATTGTTGCGCGCGTGCTCATGGCTCAATCTTGCGGCGCAGGAGCCATGCCTCATGGCGCTGGCGAGTGTAGGGCCTGGGCGCCTCACGCGCGGCGAGTCGGCTGTGGGCATGCCGCCAGTAGTCCGGCGAGACATCAACAGGATCGATGCCGATCGCCTCGATGGTGTCGATGATCTTAAGCACCTTGTCGACGTTCGGCCATCCGATAGCTGTAAGCAGGATGTCAGCGCCGGGACGCACATAAGCGATTGTCGAGCAGCGCTTGCCGATGGCGACGGTACGCAGGATGTCGATGCGCGAGGCGACAGTGCCAAAATCGCTCGCGGTCCAGCGGACGAAGGCGAAGACGCAGCCTGGCGTGAAGGTCACGACACGACGACTACGGTCGATGTTCCTGTTGGAAGCAACTTTGCCGAACCGGATATAGTTCTCGATCCGCTTCTTCAGCCACACCAATTCGACGTCGGTGAGATTGCTCATGCCTGCTTCCGTGACAGGAGGCCAGCAGTCAGTATGGCGACACGAGGATCAAAGAAGACAGCTGTGCTTCGAGAAGAAAAACGGGCGTCGATCGTTCTCGGCCTGGCCGAAAGATCATGGCTCCGCTGTCGTCCACAGCCTCGCTGATTGGCGCTTTCCGTTAGAAAGAATCCGAAGGATTCACTGTTAGAAACGTTAGAGGAGCGGGTTCGGCAATCGCTGCAATCGCTTAAGCCCGATTCCGGTTCCTGATAGCACGGGAATCCGGTTCCCGATGGCACGGGAGTTGCGGTTCCTGATAGCACGGGACTGTCCACAGTCATTTCACAGCCCTGGTCGTTCGGGCGCGGGGCGTGCATTGCGCCGCGTACAGTTCGGGCGGATTGGGTTGAAAGGTCAGGCGCGATCGGCCGTCAGGATCGATGGTGAGCGCCAGGCAATAGCCAGGCAGCGGCTGGCGACGGACGATGTCGCGCAAGTCAAATGTGAAGCGCTTGAACGGAGAGAGGCCGCCTGACTTCAGATGGAGATGGTGGAGATCAAAGCTCCAGCCATAGGTCTGGCGGCCACCGTGTTTTCGCACCAGACGGTAGAGCCATCGCTCCAAGCCCCCAGTCAGCCTAAAGTACTCTCGGTCAATGGTGAGGATCAGGGCATCGTCGAGGACGCCGGCATAAAACCAGTCGGGCAGGATAAGCTCGATGCCGAGCGGGCGCCCGCTGGCGTCCATCCGTTCCTTCCACTCGTTGATCCAGGAGAAGCGATGCCGCCGCCGTTCGGCCGGCTGTCGGATCGACGTTGCGACCGTGGTCGACTGCAGCCGATCAAGAGCAGCCTTTAGCCTGTCGTAGCTACGCGCGGAATCCCCGCGACCGATGAAGGCAAGTATCTCGTAGGGTGTGGTCGCCATGAAACGAGACGTGCGAAGGCCGTTGTCTCGCGCGTCGACGATCTGGCTGGCAGCCCAGATTAGAATGTCGGCGTCCCAGATGGTCGCCATACCATGTTCGACCGTCGCCTCGACACGGATCGACACGTCGCCCAAGCGAAAGTCGATCGGCGTGACGCGGCGGGATTTGGCGAGCGAGAAGAACGGCCACGACATGAGGTCCTGCGCGTCGCGTGGCGCAGTGACACTGGCACGAGCATGAAACAGATCGAGTTGGCCTTCGGAACGGTACTGCACTGAAGCCACCTGCGTTAGGAGGCGCGGCCGCGTCTGCCGGCATAGGCAGGTGCGCGGGCGGCATGTGGCTTGGCCGGCGGAACAAAGGTCGCGTCCGCGTCACTGGTGGAGGTGCGCGCGCCGAGTTCGATCCAGGCATGAAGATCGTCGATGTCGTAGAGCACGCGCCCACCGACTTTCCGGTACTTTGGGCCAGTACCATAGGTTCGGTGTTTTTCCAGTGTCCGGGCGCAAAGGCCGACGATAGGTGCAGCCTCCTTGGTTCGCAGGTATTTTTGGGGCGCGTCCGCGGGACCCTTCGACATCGCTCGATCTCCGTTCGGTTTTGCTGTCGTCCTGGCCTGCCGGGACGCGCGAAACGGACGATGGCCGAGATGAGAAAGGACGAGGGAGGGCAAATATCGGGGGGATGTGTTTTGCTACCCCCCTGCAAAGAAGTGCGTCAGCGATCGGATTTGTGGCAGCGGCTATGCGGATAGAAGAGAAGATCTCGGTAGCCACCCGCGACAAGTCGATCGGCCCTCCGCAGGATCGCCCGAACCTTGTGCCGCAGATGATGGTCACGCCAGTCTCGAGGCGCGATCGGCTCGCGTGACAAAAGCGCCTGCGCGATCTCACGATAGGTGGCGCCTGCACGGCGGGCGTCATGGGCGCGCAGGTTGATAATGTGCCTCGCCTTTGTCTGGATCGGCAACGTGCCGTAGGGAGAACCGGGCGGTCGGCAGTTGAGTTCGCGCCAAAACCGACGCGCCGCATCAAGCCGTGTCTCGAAGGAGCCGTCGAGCGGCAGAACGATAGCATTGATGCCAAACGAGCTTTCGCGACTTTCGGCAGTCAGGCGATGCGTCGATGCAGAAGCCGGCCAAACAGCCTGCAACTCTTCGTCTCGAACCCATACACTGACGGTACTGAGCCCCAAGAGATCTACGGTCTGGGGCGAAGGGCTAATAGAGGCAGGCAACCGCGTGCCGCGCAATACGCGCGGCGAAGCCTGTTCCGTCCACACGATGTTCTCAGATGAAGGAGATCCGTCTACGGTGGCCGTGAAATCGCGCGCCCCAACGGATGACGAAGTCGCGAGTGCCGATAAGTTCTCCAGCACCGGCGCCCTGCAATGCCAAGTGGCCGCACTCCGCGACGAAGTCATCGTTTCGGATCAGATACTCGGCTGCAAACTCCGAAGCGTCGTAGCCGCGCATCTGGGCGTAAACCGTCGGATCGGTCCAATCGCCTTGCAATGCGCCAACTCCTCTCCGGATTCCAAAACCGGAAAGAACATCAAGTCCAATCCGGAAGTTGAGTAGTCTGAGAGTCAGCAAACCGTTGTGTTGATTCAGCACAACGTAGCGAGCGCCGGCGTCACTCAGTGTGGCGCACCGCCCGCAAGAAGATATCGGTAGCCGTTCGTCGTCATCCACCGGGCGCGGGCAAGATGGGTCTCCCAGGCCCGGAACGCCCGGTCCGGCTCATGCTCGGCGTCAATGTGTAGGACGATCTTGGCCACCTCACGCCAGTCGGCATCTTCCGCCGCCGCGTCGAGTAGCCGGATGTAGGTGAGTAGCCGCTCTTCGTCGTAGCCGGTCAGGATAGGGACATCTGGCGCAACGTCAGCCACGTCGGGGTCGAGTAGAGGCTTAAGCACAGTATTGATCGCTCATGTTTCGGCAGCGGTCGAGAAGGAACCATCCGTTGGATCGAGTTCTGATCATAACGAATAGGAACGATCATTCCTAGAACGATAGTTCCCTTTCTGGTCCGTAATCCGCCATGGATCTCAAGGAGATCATGGCGGTAAACATGCGTCGTCTTCGCCATGATCAGAATGTGACGCAGGAGGAACTGGCCGCTCGCTCTGGATTGAGCATGCGCTACGTCGGATCGATCGAGCGCGCCCGGGTTTCTGCCAGCGTCAGTGTCCTTGGCAGGATTGCAAGTGCGCTAAATGTGGACCCATGCGAGTTGATCAGAAAAACGACGCGGTGAACTGCTTGGCGGGATGGCCCGCTGACCGGACGTGTGTACCAGTTGTAATTATGACAGTAGTCGCGTTGCGAGCCGGGCGGAACCCGGCGAGCGGCCGCCGCAATCGGTACGGGTGCACGCGACGATCCGCATTGCTTGCCTACTGTTGTTCTTATGACAGCCGTCTGTTGATGTGGCGGACCTGAAAGGCCGCGCGGCGAGAGTTTCGCCGCGCGGCCTTTCGTCTGCTCATGCAGCCCTTTCCAACAAGGCCTTTGCCCTGCCCTCAAGCTCGAGTCGGCTATCCTGATGGGCTTTGGTGCGGGCATGCGCTGTCATGCCTTGCACGAAATCGAAGATGCTTTCTGGCGGACGTCCCTCCTCCTGCAACACAGCCTCGATGACCTTCCCTGTTTCGCTCTTCGAGAACCCGCGCTTGCGCAGGAAGCTTTCGCGGTCTTCGTCACTGCGCGCAACGATCTTCTCACGGGCGGCCTTGATCCCAGCGATGAAAGGCGCCGGACTTGAGTTGGCAAAGCTCGTCAAAGCGGGCGCTGCCTCATGCGCAAAACGCTGTGCAGCAAATTTCGAATGCCGGATGGTGATTTCCTCGAAACCTTCCACACCCCACAGATTGCGGTTCATGCAAACGGCGCGGAGATAGAAGCTCGCAATGCCCAGCGTCTTCGACCCGACCTCGGAATTCCAGCAATAGAAGCCGCGAAAATACAAATCCGGTTCGCCATTCGGCAGTCGTCCGGCTTCGATCGGATGTGTGTCATCAACCAGAAACAGGAACACGTCGCGGTCGCTGGCGTAAAGCGTCGTGGTGTCCTTCGTGATGTCCACGAACGGATTGTGCGTCATGGTTGCCCAATCCAGAACGCCCGGCACTTTCCACATGGTGTCGCCGGTGCCGTTGCCCGCGATCTTCATGACGGCGGCGACAAGCTCATGATCCCAGATGCGGCCATAGTCCGGGCCGGTGACGGCGCGAAGCTCAACGCGTCCGTCCTCAGTCTCAAGGGTCTTCATCAATTCCGCCCGATGGCTCAAAAGGCCGTGCTGCAAATTGATGCCTGCCAGCGGTGCGGGCAGTTGGCGCATATAGGTGGCCGGTGCGCTGACGAGGTTGCAAAGCTGCCCAAAACTCCAATGCGTCGGCGCGATTGGCCGCTCCTGTCCGGAAACGATAAGCGAAAGCCGCTCCGCATTGTCGCGGGACGCTTCTACACGCACGGCGCGGCTCTCGACGGTGCGAGCAGTGGCGCGGTCCGCCCGCCGCTTCACGGCATCATAGAGCTCGGTGAGGCTCAGATACCGCTCGTCGTCGGGACGCGAAAACCATTCCGAGGAAACCCGCCCGATCCGCTCGCCGCGTGTGATGTCGACACGGAAGCCGGTGGTAGGCGCCTGCTGCTGGCTGTTGCTCTTGCCGTTGATGGTGGTGGTCATGTTCATTGTGCTCACTCCTTTTCCGTCAATGCCGAAGGCATGTCCCCTCGGCATGCCTTCCGGGGGCGCGTGAGCGCGCGGGAGTGATGGGGGCCAATGCCGGCGCGCGGAGCCGGGCTGCGCGGTCGAGCGAAGCGGATTGAGATTGTTGCGAGAGATTTGCTGCGGTCGGCCGCTTTGCGAGCCGGCGGCCCTGCTCTGCACAGACGGCAATGGTGGGGAAGCGAGGGGAAGTCCCCTCGCTTTCCTCAACGATTGGCAAGGCTCGTCCGCAGCCGATCAAGCAACGAAAGCGAAGCTTGCCGACTTGATATTCGCGGAGAATGAGGATTGTTGGAGAGACAACGAAATATTTGCCCGATTGGCGAATACACAGATCAAGCGTTTCACCGTGCCCCCCAATAAAACAAGAGGTAAACTCCATGATTGTTTCTCCCGACCAGGACAACCAGGCTGATCTCGTATCGATCGCCGCCGACATCGTCTCCGCTTACGTTTCGAACAATCCATTGCCGGTCGGAGAGTTGTCGAAGTTGATCGCTGATACCTATGTCGCGCTGCAAGGGATTGGCACGTCCGTTGCCCCGGCAACTGCCAAACTGGAGCCGGCGGTGTCGATCAAGAAGTCGGTGACGCCGGATTACATCATTTGCCTGGAAGACGGCAAAAAGTTCAAATCCCTGAAGCGGCATGTCGGAACCCACTACAATCTGACCCCCGACGAATATCGGCAGAAATGGAACCTGCCGTCCGACTATCCGATGGTAGCGCCGAACTATGCCGCTGCCCGTTCTGCGTTGGCAAAGGCATCCGGGCTCGGGCGCAAGGCGTCAACGCCTGCACCTGCTGCGGTAGAAAAACCAAAACGAGCAGCACGCGCAGCGACTGCCGCGATGACTGCATCGGCAGTAAAATCGCCGGCAAAGAAGCCGCGAAAGGCGCCCGTCAAAAAATAGGACTGTGCAATTCAGGCAGTGCCCTGCAAAAGCGGACCTGAACATAGAGAAACCCCGCCTTGCGCGGGGCTTCTCTTTTGGACTGGATCATTCTGCGGTGCGGCGGGACCAGATGAGCGAGAAGTCGCCCTCGGTGTCGGTCTCGACCAGGCTCGCATAGATCGGAGCGGGGAAGCTCGGATCGTCGAGCTTGACGGAGTGGTAGTCGCGGCCCTCGCGCGAGGTCTTCTTCCATGCCGCCCCAAACTCGGTGGCGCCGGCGAAGATGCGGAAATCGGGTCCCTTTTCATTTTCGCCATCGGCCGGAGAGAACGTCACCGTCTTGACGTTGAGGTTGAGGGTCTTGACCGAGCCGGAGAAGCCATTCGCGGTGCGAGAGAAAGTGCCGATCGTAGCCATTGTGGTGGTTCCTTCTGTTTTTCTCGAGCCGCGCCCATCGCGGCCTCGACGGTGGTCGTGAGACTGGAGACGATCGGTCCGCACCCCGAAGGGGCTGAAACGAAGTGAAAGACGGCGGCGCTAGGCTTTCTTGAACCGCGAGGAATGGACGCGCAGCGGTCAGGGGAAGAAAACGCAGCGACGTCGTTGCGGGAAGACGATCGAGACTGAGTGAAGCGAAGGCGGTCTTCGGTCAGACCCAATCCATTCGAGGACGCCGTGGGCGTGGCCTAGAACGAACCGACGAGAGGGAACGCCACGATGGCTACAATCGGTCATGGCCATTGTCGTCCGCGCCGAAACGCTTCTACGCCTCGGTCAAAAACGTCACCTCAAGCGCCAGGACAGTGTCGGTCACTACTCCAACATGTGACGAAGGGACCCCCGATTTCCCTGATCTTTGGGCTGAACCGCCATCGCGTTCGGGGCTGCTCCGAAGGCGACCGATTGATTGCTGAGGGCACCGGCTTCCAAGCCGCCGACGCCGTGACGATTTCACGTCTCAAGTCGAGTGGATGCGAGCCCGGTTGAGATCGGAGGCAAGGAAGATTCATCACACCCGATCCTCCGCAGCATCGCCGAGTAATCCCGCTACGCTAACCTACTCGCGCACGGTGAGGCATTGCCGGGAAAGGGTTGCCTTCGCAGAAGACACTTGATGCAGAGGCATGGACCACATGGCAGGGCGATGTCGCGCCGGGACGATATTCGTCTCAGTGGACATCATCAGCGTTCCAGCGCTTCTAAAACTTCGTGCTGTCGAGGTGTTCGGCCGCGCCAATGGCGCGGCCGAAAAATTGCCGAAAAGCAGGCCGGAACCGCGTGGCGGTTCCGGCCTGTGGCGAGTCATTCGGCGGCGACGTTGAAGGCCACGTCTTCCTCGGCCGTTTCCGGCTGAGCGGGTTTCGGCCCCAGTTCGGCAACGTCCGCCGATCCTGCATCTGCTGCCTCGTCCTGCCGTTCAGCCGACATCACAAGTTGCTCGGCGCGCAAGACCACTGGCAGCCACCCGGTTCCGGCGAGCAACTGCTCGGCGGCTTCCGCCATCGGCTGCTTTTTCAGGTCCGACAGTCTTTCCGCCGCCTCTTCGCTGGCAGCTTCGCGCACGGCATCGAGGATATGTGCCTTGGTGATGCGCCCGAGATACGTCCGGACGGTCGGCGTCCAATGTGCCGTCATGTCGAGGTTGACCGCTGCCGCCAGCCTGTTCGCAGTCTCGTGGGCGCGAGGCTTGCGCTCCCAAGGCTGCTTTACAGCGTTGATGGTGAGCGAGGCGCAATGGGCGAACAACGCCATGACGCTGGCATGGTCGAGTGAGGCGATGAAGCCCCACAGGTCACCCACATCGCGAGGCATGTCCGCAGCCCACTCCGCATGTCGATCTGCCAGTGCCTTGCCTGCCGCCGTATCCTCGATGCCGTCCGCGTGACCGGCGAGATAGACGCTGGTTGGGCGGATTTCGAGGCAATGGGCCTCAGTACCCTGATAGAAGGTCTGCGCGGCAAGCGTATGGGTCACCGCGAAAAGGGCGATGTCCGACTGTTCGCCAAGCGCAAGGCGAAGCCCAAGCGTCCGATGAGCGGTCAAGTCGCGAATGAGAAGGTCCGACAACGGCTTGCCGTCGTCCTCCGCTTCTTCGTCGCTGCCGCCATCAGAATCCGAACCACTGCCGTCTTCGATGATCTCGCAATCATCGTTGACGGCGTAGTCCTCGCCGTCTGACCGCGTTTCCGCTTCCGGTCCCGCCTGCTCATCCTCGGCGCGAATGAAGCCACGTTCGATGCGGGCCGTTCCGTCATGGGCAAGGACAACGAATACGCCACCACGCGCAACAACATCGGGATCGAAGGCGTGACGCAGGGCGTCGATGCGCTCGATCTCCGCTTCAAGCCTGCCAAAACGCTGATCGACATCGTCCGGCAGTTCCTCAGCGCTATCCCATTCTTCCGTGAGCCGGTTGAACTCGTCGGATGCCATTGCGTAGGCAGCTTTGTCTTCCTCCGACAAATCCACCGGTTGCGGGTAGGTGCGTCGTAAGCCGTTTGCGTGCGGGTAGTCGATATGGACATCTGCCCATTTCCAGCCTTCGGCCTGCTTGACGGTTTCGGAGATACCTTCCAGCTTCTCGATCACCAAGCGGTCAAGCAACGCAGCATCTTCGTAGAAGCCGCCACGATCCTCGGTGAACAGGTCGCGCAGGATGGCGCCACCGGCTCCCATGTAGGCTTCCGCGCCGATGAAGATGGCTCGCCGGTCGTTCGCCGCAATATGGGTCCGCGTTAGCTCGCGGCGGATGATGTAAGGGTCGCGATTGTAGGTGAGGTTTTCGAAAACCTGCTCCTGACGCGCGTGATCGTCTGTGATGGCAAAGGCCATCAACTGGTCGAGCGCCAGGCCCTCCTCGCGATAGACCTGCATCAGCTTGGGGCTGACCGCGCCAAGCCGCAGGCGCTGCCGTACGAGCTGGCCTGGAAGAAATCGATCAGGTCCTGCGCCCTTCGGCTCCTCTCAATTGCGTGGCAGCTTGTGAATTTCCAGCCTGACCGGCCCACCCCTGTCACAGCTGGTGCAGAAAAGTGCGCGCTCGACCGAACTGAACAGAGCACCCTTTCCATAGCGCTCGATGAGCCCGGCAGGCTTTACCGTTGCATGGTGCGAACAGGATCTGCACCAGGCCCGCAACACATGCCATTCGCGAAGATCTCCGAGCGCCACATCAAGACCGGCGTGAACGCTGCCGTCGATGATGGTCTGTGGCGGAATCTTCACCTCGCCTGGTGTCAGGATCTTCTCCATCACATGCCGGCTGTTGTAGTGGATCAGCAGCATGCCCGGCCGGCGCCGGATGGCGGCCTGCCAGGCTGCCTGACTCACGGTTGAATCCGGAGAGCGCGAGATGGTTTCTGACAGCGCCTGCTCCTCGCGATCCCAGACCTCGATCCGAAAATTGTCTTCCGTTGTTTTTGCCATAGCTTCGCCGGCTAGCGCGTTTGACGCCGAGCCATGGTCCTTTGCTGCTCCAGATCACGCTGAAATAAGGAACATATTCCTCTCCCGTCAAGGGCATGCTTGACTCTTTGTTCTCATTTTGTTCACATTGGCAGGATTAGGTCATAGGAGGCGAACCATGGAACTTCGCTTGAAAATCGAGGACGCAAAACCCGCAGAGCTCGCCCGCGGCATCGCGGCAGCCGAAGCCGTGTTTGCACGCGCCGGCATTACAGCTTTGCAAGGCGCGGAAGGACTGTTTGCGTTGGAAGGTTGGGATATCAAAGGCTTTCCTGAAGACGACAAGCCTACCGAGGACGAGGACCGAGCCGCCACAGTTTGGCTGGAGGCCGATGAGGCTGCGGCGGCGGCATGTTGTGCGGGCTGGCCGGAGGACAACGTTCCGCACCATCAGGTCATGGAACTGATCAATGTTCCCCGAACGAAGTTGCAGGCCGAGGCGGTTCCAGACACCTGGCCGGAGCGGAAGCAGCTTTATTCTGACGTCGTCAAGCGGCTGGAAATCACGACCGGCCCGGACCGCCAGATCGATTTCGACATTGCCTTCGTTCTCGGTTGGGTTGCCGAGCGACCGACGCTGGATCGGGTTGAGCCGCTTTCGGAAGAAGGAGACCGTATCCCCTTCTTCACCAGCGACCTTGCGCAGGTCGAAGAGATGGCTCGCAAGGCGCTCAAGGACTGGACAATCGAGATTGACCGAGATCCCTGTGATGCCCATGTTTTCGACCCGACGGCCAGCGATGACGATGATGAATTGCGCATGGCGGCATGGCGTGATTTCGACGGCTCCCTGTATATGCAGAAGCCGCCGGCAAATCCTGCAATCGCGCTGACGCTGGCAATGATGCGCGGCCAGTCCATGCATTTCGAATAGTGGTCAAACGCAGTCGGGGCTCCCCAACGCCATCGGTCATCGACCGCGATTGGCCCCACCAGGTTGCGCTGCCGGATGACCTCTGCACCGACCGAAACTTCACCATGATCGCGACGTTCTGCCAGGAACGAGGGCTTAAGCACCAGACGCGGCATGTGCAGGCGATATGGCCGAACGGCAAATATGAAACCTATCGGCTCCATTGCTTCCGCGATGCCGCCTCCGCAGCGGCGTTCCGTGGGTCACTTCGAGGGGCTGATGTTCGATCCGAGGCGGGATCGGGAGAATGGAAAGGTGCGGGGCATCTGGCGCCGCACGGGCAAATACGCGCCGGTTCTCGATCTCGGTCCGCTCAGCGTGCCGAAGATCCTGCGCAGCTGAGTCACGCGCTTTCTGGTCGAACTGTCTCCACCGAGAGCGATCCGGCTGGAAGCGGCCGCAACAGCTCAGCCTCAGGCTTTGTCAAATTGATCCAGGCCGCCCAATTCTCCGGCTGGAGGACGACCACCTGCCGGTTATGATATGGCGCGACATCCGGCCCGGGATCGGTCGTCAGCATGGTGAAGGTGGGCGGCTTGTTGCCAAAGGCTTCACGCCAAAGCCCTGCGATGGTCATGAATGGAGAGCCATTAAGCGTGAAGCGATGTTTCGCCTTTGGATATTTCGTGCCGGTGAATTCGAAGAACGCTGACGCAAGAACGAGGCAGCGGTTGCTGTTTCCGAGCTGCCGGCCTTCGGAGCGGAAATTGAACACAGGCCCGCCTTTTGGTCCGGTCGGTGGAAATCCGAACGTCATCGATGCCAGTTCGATTGTTTCATCAGCGGCACGCATTATTGGCGCCGGGTCATTTATGTGGACGTCATCCGCCTGAGGCAAATCAAGTTCGGTTTGGTGGCTAGGGATTTTGAGCGCCAGCGACGCCATCATCCGGCAATATTCAGCCCAGAGTACATGCTGTTCGTAGATGGGGTGATTGCGGTCGCTCCCAAGTCTTGGTCTGCTTCGCGCAACGTGATGTTCGAAAAGGGAGCAGAGCATGAAGCACTATGTCGGTCTGGATGTGTCGTTGGCTGAAACCGCAATCTGCGTGGTCGACGAGGACGGTATCATTTTCCGCGAAGGAGTGGCTGCATCGGATCCAAACGATATCGCCGACTGGCTCGAGCGGCTCGACCTGAATCTGGCAAGAGTTGGCCTTGAAGCTGGCGCAACCGCAGCTTGGTTATACAACGGCCTGAGGAAGCGCGGTCTGGCCGCAATCTGCATCGATCCGAGGCGGCTGCGGGCCCTTACCAAGACGATGCCCATCAAGAACGACCGTAACGATGCGCGCGCGATCGCCGGATGCATGCGCGTCGGCTGGTTCTCCATTGTCCATGTCAAAAGTGATGAGAGCCAAGAAATCCGAATGCTTCTCTGCAACCGTCGTACGCTGCAGACGAAACAGATCGACATCGAGAACGAAATCCGCGGGACGCTCCGCGTCTTCGGCATCAAGCTCGCCGGTCGCATAACCTCTGGCCCTTTCGAAGGCCGCGTCCTGGACCTGATTGAGAACGCGCCCCGCTTGGCGGCCATGGTGAAACCGATGCTGATAGCCCGGGCGGCTCTTCGGCAGCAATGCGCGGTGTTGCACAAGATGATGCTCGACATGGTTCGAAAAGACGAAACCTGCCGCCGGCTGATGACCATTCCTGGCGTCGGAGCGATCACCGCCGTGACCTATCTCACGACCATTGATGACCCAGCGCGCTTTGAACGCTCTCGAGACGTCGGCGCACATCTTGGCCTGACGCCAAAGAAATACGCCTCCGGAGAGGTCGACCGAAACAGCGGCATCTCCAAATGCGGTGACGTCGCAATGCGGTCCACCCTCTACCAGGCCAGTCTCGCGTTGCTGACGCGCTCGACCAAGAACTCGGCCATCAGGGCATGGGGCCTCGCGGTTGCGAAGAGGCGCGGCCTTCGGCGGGCAGTTGTGGCCGTCGCGCGGAAGCTCGCCATCGTCATGCATCGTATCTGGGCGGAGGGAACCGAATATCGCTGGGAGGGCAAAGCCGCGGCGACCAACTGACTTGGCGCGAACAGAATTCCAGAATCTGCCTGAGGCAGAGTGATGTCCCGCAAGGACCTGGTCGAGGTGACTGCGTTGCAACGATTGTGCTGCAGCACGCTTTCGTAGATAGCAGCCTTCGACTATCGGACCACCATCTTGAGGCGATCAATGCATCGACCTCGTAGACAAGAGAGAGCCTCGCGGGGCGCCATGTTGCCGAATGGTCGACGATGGTCTGCTTCTATCCAAAGCGTTCTGTTCGTGCATACATATCGAGCATGGATAGCTCGTCAAACACAATCATCGCACGCAACGCCCCGGCTGCTTTCGGCGGGGGTGCCGTCATAGGCGCGCTCGGGGGACTAATTGGCCTTGGCGGTGCGGAATTCCGTCTGCCGCTTCTTATTGGCCTTTTCAATTTTGCCGCTTTGGAAGCTGTGATCCTCAACAAGGCCATGAGCCTCGTTGTAGTCGCGACGGCTTTACCGTTCCGCGCGAGAACAGTGCCTTTCAGCGCTATCGCTGAAAACTGGCCTATTATCGTCAACCTGCTCGCCGGGAGCCTGATAGGAGCCTGGTTCGGAGCGGGATGGGCAACAAGGCTGAAGTCCGAGACGCTTTACAAAGTCATTGCCGCCCTGCTGGTCGCTATCGCCATTGTGCTGGTCCTTGGGCATGACGCCACTGCAGGCCAGCCTCTTTTGACAGGGCCGGCGCAGCTCATCGCGGGCGTGATTGCGGGCTTCATCATCGGCGTTGTGGCGTCGCTTCTCGGGGTGGCGGGTGGTGAACTGCTCATCCCAACTCTGGTGCTATTGTTCGGAGCAGATATCAAACTCGCCGGAAGCCTGTCCCTCGCGGTCAGCCTGCCAACAATGCTCGTTGGCTTCACGCGATACAGCCGCGATCAAAGCTTCTCCGTTCTCGGCCGCAACAAGTCGTTTCTGCTCGTTATGGCGGCGGGATCGATCGTCGGAACCTTCATCGGCGGATTGTTGCTTGGCATAGTGCCAAACGCCCTTCTGTTGCCGGCCCTCGCAGTGATCTTGCTGATCTCTGCGGTAAAGGTCTGGCGCCACGCTTAGCCCGCCGGCGTAACGCGGAGAAGCTCAAAATGAAGGGTTGAATGACGTATCGCAATCAGACAAATCGTTACACATGGGAGGCTCCGCACCTGGGCGACCTGTTTACAGTAAGGCTATCGAGGGCACGATGAAAAGCGGATCGGCACTCAAGAGACCGTCCCGCGACCATGTTAGCAGGCAATCTGAAAAAGGTTGTCCCTGCTTTTGTAAACGGTAGGCTTGCAGTCCAAGGTCCCTGATCTACGATACGTCAGAATCTACATTCGGATGACCGGCTTGCAGCGCCGCAACAAATGTCCTTGTCACCATGGAACGTCACACCGTCGTCGTCGAGGGCACCTTAGCCTTTCGCATGCAACGTGTCGCAGCCGCGCAAGCGGGTGACCACGGTCTCGACGTCGCCACAGTCCCGCTGCTCGCGGCGCGCCTCGCGGGCGGTTTCAGCCGACCAGCCGACCACGCAACGCTTGTGCCAATCGTTGCCCGAGCACTTGCAGAGATTACTTTTGAAGAACTCGAAAAGGTCAAGGCAAGGCCTGGCATGGCGCGGGCTGTCCTCTCCAGTCTGGAGCGCGTGTGGGCCGCTGACATTCGCCTTTTCGATCCACTCAATCCAAGCGCCAGGCTGAGCGACCTTGGTCACATCGAAGCCTTCTTACGCGAGCATCTTCCAACCGGCGCGCTATTGCCCGTGGATCTGCGCGATCGGGCGATTGCGCGCATCGATCATGCGCGCACTGTCGTCGGCCCTCTCCATCTCCACCGTCTTGTTTCCGTCGACCCGCTCTGGCGGCCCCTCGTCGGAGCCCTCGCCTCGGTCATCGAAATCACGTGGGACGCGCCAGGCACGCGCGACCGGAGCTGGTTTCCTGGTAAGATCCTGGCAAGACCCCTCCAGCGCCCCGAACAGCTGATCTGTGAGGTTTGCGCCGATCCACGCGCGGAGGTGGTTGAAGCGCTTCGCTGGGCGCGCGCGTTGTTGAGCGATGGCGTGACCCAAGCCAGCGACATCGCGATCGCCAGTGCTGACTTGAGCGTGTGGGATGATCACATGCTGGTCCTGGCGGCGGACGCTGATCTCCCGATCCATTTCGCTGGCGGCGTTTCAGCCCTGAGCACGCGCGCCGGCCAGACCTGCGCGGCGCTCGCCGATGCGATGATCAACGGTCTGTCGCAGGATCGCATTCGTCGTCTGTCCCAGCTCTCCCCCTATCTGTCGGAGGCACTTCCGACTGACTGGATGAAAGGTATCTCCACCGAGGCGGGTCTGTTTGAGCCGGAGCATTGGGCAAAAAGTCTGGAGACACTCTCCCCTGCAGATGGTCCCCCGATCGCAACGATCGTGATGCCGGTGCTTTATGACCTTGTGGACGGCGCAAAAGCTGCGGTCAAACTCGGAAAGTTGCTCCTGCGCGGCAGCAGCTTTGGGCTCTGGCAGGAGGCCCTTCGTCTGGCGCCGGCGGCAGCAATGGAGATGACTCTGACGTCGTTGCGCATCGCGGATGAGCGCGACCCTGCCAACAATGTGGTCTGGGCACGGGCGGCGGACCTGGTTGGTGCGCCACGCAAGCATATGCGTCTGCTTGGGCTTTCGAGCAGAAGCTGGCCGCGTGGCGGCAACGCTGACCCGCTCCTGCCCGAGCATGTGCTCAACGAGCGCGAGTTGGTGGACCTGCCCCGGCTCGAGCGCGATCGGCTGGCCTTTGAGATCCTGACCGGCCACCCAGATTCGAAGGTCACCCTGTCGCGCAGCAGGCGATCGGCCGAAGGCGCGTTCATCGCCAAGAGCGGATTGCTGCAGCGTCAGGTTGCCGAGCGTCCCCTTTCCCGGACGAGAGCGCCGGAGCATGCGTTCAGCGAGGGGGATCGTCTGCTGGCTCGCGCCGAGGATGCGCTCGCCTTGCCGCGCATACAGAGCGTCATTTCCTGCTGGACCGACTGGACGCGCAGGCTTGAAACAACGCCACATGACGGCGGGTTCCGGAAGGACCATCCGACTGTTCTGCGCGCTCTGAGCTTGCCGCAATCCGCTACCTCGCTGCGGCGGCTGTTGCGTGATCCCTTGGGCTATGTGTGGCTAAGAGTGTTGGGGATGACCGCGCCTGAGCTCGCTATTCAGCCGCTGCAACTCGATGCGATGACCTTCGGCGAGTTGGTGCATGAATTGCTGCGCCTTGCGGTCGAGCGCATGCCCAGCCTTGTCAGCGCAACGCCAGATGAAATCGATACCGCGCTTGAGGCAGCAGCCAACACCATCGCGGAGCACTGGCCGCTGACCCGGGCAGTGCCGCCGAGGTTGCTCTGGCTGGACACGATCGAAGAGGCACGGCGACGGGCCCGCCGCGGACTGACAGTCGATGACCGCTTCGGTCCTGGCACCCACAGTTTCAGCGAGGTGCCGTTCGGCACGCCTGAATCGCAGGCAAAGCGTTCCGATCCCTGGCGCGAAGAACAAGAGGTCCTGATCGGCCGTTTCCGCATCCTCTTGAAGGGTCGCATCGACCGCGTCGACGTGAAGCCCGACCGCCGTGGCGTCCGGATGTCCGATTACAAGACAGGCAAGACCCCGCGCGATCTGCGCGACGTCATCCTCGCCGGCGGAGCGGAAGTTCAGCGCGCGCTCTACGCCGTCACGATCAAACAGCTCATCCCCGAGGCAAGCACGATCATCTCCCGCCTGGTCTACCTCGACACCATGGAACCTCCCGCGCGTCTTGAAGGCGATGTGCTCGAGCAAGCGGAAGAGACGCTGCTGCGCTTCATCGATATCGCGGTCGAAGGGCTCACAGGTGGGATCGCCTTTCCGGGACCAGATGCGTTTGCTGGCTACAACCAACTCAGGATCGCGCTGCCTGCGGCGCTCGACCGCTACCAGGGGCGCAAGGATGAAGGTTTCAACGCCGCGCAGCACAAGCTCGCGCCCCTTTGGAGGGAGCGGTGATGCTGAGCGATGCGTTCGAGCGCAGTCGCGTTCTCACGGAACTCGACAGCACATTGCTGGTCGAAGCGGCCGCTGGCACGGGCAAGACGTCGCTGATTGCCGGCCGCGTCGTCATGCTGATGCTATACGGTGCGCCGCCCCGCAGCATCGCCGCGATTACGTTTACCGAACTGGCCGCCAGCGAGCTTTCGCTGCGTATTCGCGAATACGCAACCGAGTTGCTGGCAGGAGAAATCCCGAAGGTCCTGCGCGGCGCTGTAACCCTTGAGCTGCTCAACGAACGGAAGGCTGTCCTCAAGTCGGCAATCGATGCCTTCGACGAGATAACCGCGTGCACGATTCACGCGTTCTGCCAACAGATTATCATGGCCTATGCCGTCGAAACGGGACTCGATCCCGGATCGCGAATGATGGATGGGCCTGCGGCCGATACGATGTTCGAGAGCGTCATCTCCAAATGGCTGTTCGAGCGTCTCTCCCTACAAACCAGGGGGGGCGAGGATCCGGTCGCGGTCCTCTCCAGGTTCGAACCCTTGAAGGTCGTCAAGGATAGCTTCGACCTTGCCAAGCTCAAGCTTGAACACCCAGGGGTCGGCACGGCTTCGGTCGACTTCTCGCTGCGCAAGGATATCGATTTTGTCGAGAGCGTCCGTGCGTTCCGACGCTGGCAAGCGGACTATCCCAAGGAAGGCCGCACCGGGACCCTGGTTGGAGAGTTCGAAACCCTCGCCGCATTCTACGAGAACTGCTTCGAGACGCAGCCGACATTTGCTCGGCTATGGGAACTTGCCGACCCGCCGCGCACTGCCTCGATGAAATGGAACGAGTTCGCTTTTAAAAAGCAGCGCAATCTCGGCTATTGGAGATCGGCCTATGGCAAGGACAAAGGACCAGAACTCGATCACCAGGCCGAGACGCATTCCCATGACTGTGAGACGCAATTCGCAGAACTCCTCGGCCAGATCGGCGATGCCATGGTCGATCAGATGTCACGTGCCCTCGACCCCGTCACCGACCTCTATGTTGAACGCAAGGGCGACGCGGCTGTCCTCGATTTCGACGACCTCCTGCTGCGCGCCCATGCCCTTGTGACCAAGAACGATGTCGTGCGCGAGGCTGTCGGTCGACGCTTTGCGCATATCCTGGTCGATGAATTTCAGGACACCGATCCCATCCAGGCCAGCATCCTGTTTTCGATCGCGGCGCGCGCCATGCCCGATCGCTGGCAGGATGCCGACCTTCGCGACGGGGCGCTGTTTATGGTCGGCGATCCCAAGCAATCCATCTATGCCTTTCGTGGTGCCGACATCGACAGCTACAATCAGGCGAAGCGGACGATTGGACGCCTGGGGGACGAACGCGTTGTCCATATCGGGGCCAACTTTCGCTGCCAGCCAGGCATCATTGACTACGTGAACGCCGCATTCCAACCCGTTCTTGATGCTGACGGTCAGCCAAGTTATGGCGCACTCACCGCCACACGCGAAGGCGCCTTCCATGGACTGCCTTCCGCGTCCCATGTGACCATTGGCGACGGTCGAACGGCGAGTATGCCCGAGCAGCGCGACGACGAGGCAGCCATCGTTGCGCGGATATGTTCCAAACTCGTCGGAGCAATCGAGATCGAAGACGAGCACGATGGCAGGCGCCGCCTCCTTGAAGCGGGCGACATTGCCCTGCTTGCTCCAACCGGAACTGACCTTTGGCGCTACGAACGGGCACTGGAGGCGCTTGGGCTTGCCGTCGCGTCGCAGGCTGGCAAGACACTGTTGCTCCAGCAGGAGACCCAGGACGTTCTGGCGCTGCTGCGGACGCTGGCGGATTCGCGCGACCGGCTTGCCTTCGGTGCCTTCATGCGTGGACCCATGGTGGGTCTAACCGATGAAGAGCTGCTCGACATCGCCGAAGAGGTCCATCAGGCCGGACCAGACGCTTCACCGACTGGCCTCTTTGACATCACGACACCGCCGCCTCTGGTGTCCCATCGCATCGCCAGCTCCGTTCTCGAGAACCTGCAAAAACTCCGCGCGCGGGTGAACGTCACGACGCCGCGCATTTTGTTGGCCGAGGCCATAGAGCAGCTTCAGCTGCGCGTCGCTCTGTCGGCGCGCAGCGGCAACAACCGGGCTGCGCGCTCACTTGCCAATCTTGATCGCATCGTTGAACTGGCGCGGCCATTTGATGTCCGGGGGCTCCGGTCTTTCGCCCGTCATCTCCAGCTCGATTGGGACCGTCGCGCCTCGCGGCAGGAGGGCCGGATCGACGCGTCGAAGGACGCGGTCGAGATCGTGACCATTCACAGCGCCAAAGGCCTTGAGTGGCCGGTGGTGATCCCCATCAACATGGGCACGCGTGCAAGACCCTCCGAACGTTTCGTTCATCGTCAATCCGACAACACGCTGCACTGGATCATCGGCGGCGTCTGTTCCTTGGCGCTCAAGCGTGCTCGCGAAGAGCAAGCGCAGCGTCAGGCGCTGGAACATCAACGCATGTGGTATGTCGCCTCTACACGCGCCCGCGACCTGTTGGTCGTTCCCAATCTTTCGTCGGCCAAGCCGGGCGCTTGGTCGAAACTGCTCAACCTGAGATTCGACCTGCTTGAGGAATTGAAGTTCAACCAGCTCGAGCCACTAATGACCACCAATTTCGACGCGGCCGCGTTGCCTCAGGACGCAGATACTTTCGCACGGCAAGCCGCCATCGTTCAGGCAGCCTCGCCATCACTTCGCTGGATCAATCCCAGTGCCCACGATGCGGATCGTGCCGAAATCCTCGCACCGACCATGGCGATCGAACCGAGCGGCGCGTTCGAATATATCGAGCCCATTGGCGCCGGCAGGACTCGCGGGCTGGTTCTTCATAAGCTTATGGAGGAACTTCTGACGGGCGAACTCTCACCGCAGGATGACGTTGTCGCGCGCGCTGAACGTCTTCTCAACGAGCTTCTTGCCATCGACCCCGCGGAGGGACCGCTCCCGGCTCCAGGCGCACTCGCGACGACCACGCTACAGACCTATCGGCTGCCGTATGTGCAACGTCTCTTGCCTATCCTTGTGCCTGAACTGTCCATCTGGGGCGCGATAGAGGCCGGCACTCTGCTCGCCGGCCGCGTCGATGCGATCGCAATCGAGGGCGGCAAAGTCGTGGAAGTTCTGGACTGGAAGAGCGATCGTGACACAAGCCTGAACCGCGCTGCGTATGTTCAGCAACTGCAGCGCTACCTTCAAGCAACCTCGGCGCCACGCGGCGCGATCGTATATATGACTACCGGCGAAATCGTGTCTGTCCTGCCCGTGAATCGAAGCTCAGCAGCTACGCACCACTATCTTCGTTAGCCGTGAGCTGCCTGACCGCTTTTCGGTCGAACCCAGACCGACGCAGCCGTTCTCGGGCCAAAGTCGGACGACTGCGTGGCAGCGGAAGCAGGATATTGCCTTACCGGAAGACGCTATTTGAGAAACTCATCTTCATGCTCGATCAGCAGTCTGACGCCCTGCCTTGTGCTTGGGCGGAAGAGATCTAGCCCATTCTTGCTGAAAGGGTTCGGCAGTTCGTAGACCGTGACCCGATCCGGGTTGGTGGCGTACGCCACGTAGAGGATATGCCATCGCCCCTTCTTCTCGTCGGCGTATGAAACAGCAGCCGCCACTTGGCTGCGTTCCAGATCGACATGGCCCGGGTCGCCTTCGTGGGCCTTCACCTCGTAGTAGAGGTTGCCGCGGGTCCTCGGTACCTCGAAGTCGTAGCCGTCTTCGTCCTGCCTCACCGCGAGGGCAAGGTAACGGCGGCCCATGGATGAGATCCAGTGTTCGTCCGAAAAATTGCGAACGTTCTTCTTGAGGTAGCGGTACGCGGCGTATTCACCAGCGAAACCGATCAGCCCACGTCGCTCGTCCGACATGTATTCCGGGTCCTTCCCACCGGAACGGGAACCTGATCGAGAGCGGCCCGAGCCATCTTGGGCTGGGAATCGTCGCAGATTTGCTGGTCCGGAACGCGACAGAAATGCATCACCCGAGAGACTCGCTTCGAGTGCAGTTGCAGCTGCCTGGAAAGCACCCTCAAGGCCGCCGTCGATCGACGTAGTCCCAATCGTCACCGTTCTCCGCAACTTTGCGGCAGCTTCGCGGTTCTCCTGCTCACGTCGGGCCTGCACCTGCAGATCGTCCTCCTTCAAATCCAGGGCTGCAAGGTCGACCGACCGAGGCATGCTCTGAGGCCAAATCCCCGCGACGCCCAGGAGAACCGGCAGTTGCTCGCGGTCGGTGCGTCTGAAGTCCATCGCGCCAGTGGCCATAGCATCTCGGGCAATCTGTTCCACGTTTCCGCGCCAAGCGTCGGGCATGGTACCACGTTGCGGATTCTTGGCGTGCCACGCAGAAACAAGCTTACGCAACATCTCGCCGGACTCGACCAGCTTCGTACGATTGTACTGGCGAGTGGTCTCGATCGAAACGAGATCATCGCGGTCGATTTGCTGACCGTAGCGCTTGTCGAACTGGTCGTTGCAATAGTCGTCGATCAGCTGATTTTCCAACGTGTCTCGAGCGGTGATCCAGCCCATGTCGATGTCGAGCCACGACAGTCGCCGTTCTTCGGCATATCGCGAAAGATCCTTCTGGTCGTCGAAATCCTTCAAGAACGCGTCACGAACGCGTTGTTCCAATGCGTTGCGACGCTCAGCGATCCGGGAGGCGAAGCCATCGCGAATCCGTCCCTCGAAATTGAGCGGCTTCCAAGGCAAGCCCAGTTCGACCAATGCGATGTTGAAGGTGGGAAGGTCCACGTTCATTGCGCGACGCAGATCATCGATGCTGTCGGCTTCGCGGCACAGTAACAAGACCTGTCGTGCCTCTGCCGGGTCTACCCCGGTCGCCGACAATGCGGTGACAATGTCCTGATCCTCGAGGAACTTGCTTTCGCCGTCCAGCAACAGGTAAGCGACCTCGCTGCCCCATCTGACAACCGCCGCTGGCACCAAGAAGTCGAACAGTCTTCTACTGGTTGATCTGAGAGAACGAAGCACTTCGCGAACCCGGTGGATTGGCTGCCCGATGGCTCGAGCAATGACTTCGTCATTGGGTTGCTCAAGCCCACCGCCGATCTGGGGGTGCATTGCGGCGATCGCCTGGAATACCATGCGCATGTCCGTATGCAACCAAGCCCTATCCACGGCCGGGGCAATGCCGCGGGACAATCTGGCAAGAGTCGGCCAGTCGAGGCTCGTCGACTGGCTCTGAACAATCAGAGTTGGCCGGTCGCCGTGGGGCACTGCAAGGACACCATCGAGTTCATGCGGAAGATCGCCGGTCTTGCCCTCGATTCGAACCGCCACTTCATTCGCGAACTTCACGTGCAGTCGGCCGAAGGCCTCGAAGAGTGACTGGCGCGTGCGCGCAGTGTTTCGGTTGGTAAAGCCTTGATTGAATTCGAGGACCAGCACGCCAAGCTCGGCGAGCCACTCTCGTCCATCGCCGACCAGCCGGGAGGCAGTCGATGGGTCGAATTCCGCGCCGTCGATGAGAATGGTGGGCTTGGTGGTCGAGACCAGTTCGAAGCGGCTGCTCGCCAGGGTCTTGGACAGCGCTTCCTGCATCGCTTGTGCGGATCCGGTCGGGGCCGGCAACAGAGGGTGTCCGAGGGAGACCAACAGGCCTTCGACGGCCTGGTCCTCACCATCCCCAATGAAGACGCCGGTCTCCTCCGGACCGCCCCCGGTGACGAAGGGCACAAACTGCCCGCCCGATTGCACGGCAAGCACAAGACTGGTCGGCAGGACAAGTTTGGGTTCCCCCTTACTCCAATCAATCCAAGCATCGCGATGGGCTTTGCGGAAGCTGTCCTGCTCGCTTTCTGGAACAGTCCCGGCTTGAAGCATTTCGCCGAGATGTTCCAGACGCGCGATTGCGGTCGACGTTTCGAGCCACACGCGCATGCCGAGTCTCTTGGAGAAGAAATCCCTAGTCTGCGCGGAAGCATCGAGAAGATCCCGAATGGAGCGATCAATCTTGGGAACGAAACGTGGCAGCGGATCCGTCCTGGGACTGTACCAGCAGTCGCGCGGTCGCCTCCACACGATGGCGTCGTGGATGAGGACAGGGACCCATTCTGCTTCTCTGAGGAAGCCGAGCAACGGGCTGGGCCAACGGGCGGTGTCATAATTCCCACTTGTGCGTCGGAGAACAGTGCTTAGTGAGTCAGTCGGGATTGAGGAAATGCAGTTCGCGATCAGCCGCGCATAGGCCAGCTTGGCCACGTCAGAGAATTTGGTGTGATCTGCCTGCCCTGGGAAAGCAGTCAGAGTGGCGTCGGTGGAGTAGTGACCACTCTGATAGGAGAAACCTTGTCGATCAGGTGCATTGCGAACTGCCTCCCGCCAGATACCACCCAACGAGCTCTCGATTGGCAACTGCGAATTCGAGCCAGCGACCCATCCCCGCCAGACGTCTACATGGTACTCGATTGCTTTGTACCAGTTTGTAACAATGCCATCCCGAACGCCGATGGCTCTGAGGAAGACCGTCCAATCTGCCGCCGTCCCGTGCTCCTTTAGGGGCCATTTGTCCCAAGAGGGCAGAAGTAACCCTTGCATATTAGCCACGGCACGCGAAACGCTATGGGCGTTGTCCACGAAATCGGCAAGCAGATCGCCCTGGGTATCACGCCACCCTCGACCGAACCGTAGCTGCGTCGCAAACTGATAGTTGCCTTCGGCGGGTGGTACCTTGAACTTGCCCTTCCGAAGCGCGGCTTCCACCTCGGGCGTTCTATTGGCTGACCATGCGGAGAACGTCCATCTCAGTACGGCGAGCAGCACTTGCTTGGTCGGGCGTTGCCCAGAAAATCTGCCGATGCCCTCAATGACTTTGGGAAGGCTGAACTCGGTTGCCAGGCCAGCGTCGAAGAATGCCTTAGTGACAATGACCGGCCATAGCAGCGCCGGGTCGGCGAACTCCATGTTCTTGGCGACGCTGTTCGGTGGGAATGATGCGGTCCCTGCCACCTTTCGGATTCGTCGGCCGGCAACGCTACTGAGTGCTGGACGAATATAGAACTCGCGTTGCGCCAGCGTTTCCGGGCTGTTGGCCGCGACCAGCTTGCCGGCCTCGTTCACAAAGATAGTCGTTCCACGAAGATGCGGAAGGACACCGCTGAGATCGGCCAGATCGGCGTAGAAATCGTCCCAATCCAGCAGCACTTTCTTGGCTTTGGATCTCAGGTCTTCGGCCAGGGCCGGAGCCCATTCGGTCCAATTCGAAGCGGCTGGAAACAGCCCGAACTCGGTAGCGTCGACAAAATCGTGTAGCGCCTTTAGGCGCGATGATCCGAGATTGCGCCTTAGCATCGGGATGTTGCACACCCGGACCAGACGCCCTGCGGTCAGGTATCGTTTGTCGACGTCATCCCAGTCAAAGATTACATCGAGGCGGGCCCAGCGGCTCGCATCTTCCTTCCTTCGCATGGAGGGGAAGCGGAGCGCGCCGATCTCGCTGCCAAGTCGACCAGCCGCTTCGATCAGCCGGTCCGGATCTCCATACCAGCACAACGCGTCGACTGCAGCGGCGGCCATCTCGACATCGGCCTCATTGGCATCGGCAAGCTCCTCCGCCACGGCCAGGCAAAGCTCGGCTACCGAATCCAGCAAGAAGCCATTGAGCGGGTTGCCAAGGTCGAGATCTCGTCGGTCCGGGTCCGGATAGAACGGTGCATCGAGGTAGCCGTTGAATGGGGAGACCGTGTCCATCGGCAGGAACGCGAAGTAGTTGCCCGCCTTTGCGTCGGCGGACAGTGGGATCGCTATGGATACTGCCGGAGCGCCCTTCCACTCCAACCACTTCTCGACGGGGTGACGCTGGGCAACAGCTTTGGCAACGCTCTCCCGGAACGCATCGTCGTCGACTGGCATCGACGCCATGAGATAGCGCCGCCGGTCCACCGAAACGGTCTGCATGGTCAACCCGCGTCCACGCGATACCGAACGCTGATTGCGAGCAGTACGGGTAAGCACCTTCGAAACAGTTTTGCCCTCGACCGGAATTCGCTCGAGGGTCAGGGATGAAAGGCGGTCGAGGAATAGGGTTAGAGACGTGTCTTCTTCAAGGAGCAGAGTTAGTTCCTCCGCCGCTCGTGTCGCCGCGGACTCGTCGCGGAGGGGCAGCCTAACCAGGGTTGCGAAGCCAGCGGCTGCGAAATCGCGGACATGCGGGGGAATATCGATGATGGGAACGGGCAGTTGGAGCCGATGCGCCCTGCCGACGACTTTCCCGGCGTGCTCGGACGCGCCGTGACCATCGAGCCAGTTCCGCTCGTCTACCGCCGTCGCGAATTGGAAGCAGAATCCGTCGAAGGTACCTCCGTTGCGTCCTTCGCCGGCAACCGAGAATATTTGGACTTCGTCAGACAGCAGTTCCACGCTGCGGAATCCCAGGCCCTTGTGACCGATAAAATTGCCGGGGCGCTTGTTGCTCAGTGCCGGATTGGCGATCGCGTCGACATTGCTCTCGGTGAAACCCTCCCCGGTATTGGCGACGTAGAGGGTGCCGTGGTCGCCATGGTTCATATCCAGGCGGACCACGATACGAGCGTCGCCGACCTTGCTGGCCCCGTCGAAGGCATTCTGGATGAGTTCGCGGAGAACGCGCTTTGCGTATAGTCCTGCGGTGGTCCGGGTCAGCTCCCGCATCGCGTCATCGCGGGAAGAACCAGCGATCGCATTGCTCAGGGTGACGCCCATCTCCCGATCGAAGATGGATTGGATGTAGCTGGCAGCCGACTCGCCAAGAGGCAGTTGAATATCCAGCAAGTTCATGTCGATCTTCTCCCCGGCGAGGCTCGACCGCTCAATTTTGTGCGCGTGTACTTCGTGCCACCTCAGCGTCCCACTATCCTTTTGAGCAGTAGAACTTGCTAGTGCGCAGTGAAGAAATCTGGGTAGTTTTCGGCTGCGCGATCAAAGGTCAGCTTTTAAGATTCGGAAATCCGTTGCTCAATGCCCGGAATAAGGGCGCAAAGCTACCGTTCGCGTTGCGGAAAAGTCGTCGGCTTCGGATCAGACTTTCCCGTTCCCCACCGGTCTTTGCAGCACGGAGACAGGCCCATCATGCCCAACACCGTCGAAAATATCGCAAGGTTTCCGAATGTGGGGAAAGGCGGCAGCGCTAGCGCTACCATCAGCAACAACAACAATTTCTCGACCCAATGCACCCTATCCGCCCCCAAAATGGGCGGCCATCGGTCACCGCGTCATCTTCGAGCGAACTTCAACGGACCCTTTTGCACGCTGCAAATGTCCTAATTGCCGCACGGTCGATCGCGTGCCGTTCCCACATTGCTCTTGGTGCGTACATTGGCCCACTCCATCACCTGAAAGGGAACAACGTACGTGAACTATAACGCACCTTTGCCATGCGCCAATCCAGAGACATCACGGGGCGAAGTCTGATGATAGTGGCGCACCTGCTTGACATGGACGGGGTTTTGGTCCGCGGCGGCCAGCCGATTGCAGGCTCGATCGACTATGTCGCCGGGCTGGTCTGCAACGGCAAGCCGTTTCAGATCTTCACCAATAACTCACGCTTCACGCCGGAGGATCATGCGGAACGTTTGAGGGCGGTTGGCTTCCTCGTTCAGCCAGAGCACATCTACACATCGGCGCTCGCCACTGCGCGATTCGTGGAGCTGCAAAAGCCCGGATCATCCGCGTATGTCATCGGCGACAATGGCCTGGTCGGGGCCCTCCGGCACGCAGGCTGTCGGATCACGCAGTTTGCCCCGGATTTCGTGATCCTCGGCGACACCACTTCGTACCACTACGAGCAGATCGCCGCCGGCGCCGAGCTTGTGGCAAAGGGCGCGTGGTTTCTCGCCACCAATCCGGATGCCACCGGCCCGACCGAGCGCGGCTTCCATCCGGCCTGCGGCGCGGTCGCAGCCCTGATCGAAAAGGCTACCGGCCGTCAGCCCTATTTCATCGGCAAACCGAACGCATTCATGATGCGAAGCGCGCTCGACCGTCTAGGAGTTAGTGCAGCCGACACGATCATAGTCGGAGACAGAATGGATACGGACGTTGCCGCCGGATTGGAATCGGGTCTGAAGACAGCTCTTGTTCTTACGGGGGTGAGCACGCGGGCTGATATGGAGCGGTTTCCATTCAGACCGGACCACGTGATCGAGCGCCTCGCCGACCTTGGCGAGATCCTCATGAAGGAATGAACATGTGGAAACGACGCGCATTAGTGCCTACTCGGTCGGTCGCAATCTCTTTGTGGGCTTCCGTTGTCCCGAACCCGTCGAGCGCTCCCGACAGGATTCGAACCTGTGACCTCCGCCTTCGGACGGCATCGGCTAACCTCTATCCCCAAATTGGAAAGTTTTGGACTAAGCCGCGTGCCTCCGATAGCAGAAGAACGCCCCTTCGATAGTGGTTGTTGCGATGTAGCGGTCTAGCGCTACCATCATCAACCTTACCAATCTGACGAGCCGATGCATCCCATCTACAGGCCGCGACCGCAGTTTGCCGCACAGCGTAATCACACCTCTTCCCCCTGAGATGACGCCGGTCTACGGAAATTCTGATTTCTCAATTGGGACCAGAGGTGAAGCCGTGAGAAGCGACCCGCTCTCTTATCCCCCACGAGGCCTGTCACGCGAAGAAGCTGCGAGATACGTCGGCGTCGGGATCACCAAGTTCGACCAAATGGTTTCGGACCGTCGCATGCCGAAGGCAAAGAAGGTGGACGGTCGAGTGATTTGGGATCGTATCAAACTTGAGGCGGCGTTTGCCGACCTGCCTGGCGACGATGAAGAGAATATCGTCGACTTCCTGTTGCAGGGGAATCATAGAAAGGAATAGATTCGTTTGCGATGACTGATAAATATCCTGGCCTCTCCTCCTATACTGATCGCCATGGCAAGGTTCGCTGGCGCTATCGAACCAAGGAGCGCGTGGTCGGTTTGCCTGCACCTGGTCAGCCTGGATTCAAGGAGGCTTATCAAGCTGCCGTCGAAGGCCGAAAAGCCCCTAAGGCGCCCGTCGTCAGGATGCCGGGCGCTGCCCTGCCTGGCACGTTCGGCGCGGCCACCCAGAGGCTAAAAGTATCGCTCAAATGGCTAGCCCACGACGAAGCGACAAGACGAAAAAACACTCGTCTAATCGATGAGTTCCTGGACCTGCGGGTAGTGCCTGATCATTCGCTTACCTGGCGCGACGTGCCAGTCAAGAATCTCAGGCGTGCCCATGTGGAAGAACTTCTGGGCCGTTTCATTGCCACGCCTCACAAGGCGAAGCACCTGTTGGTCGCAATTCGCAAATTGGTCTATGTCGGGCTGCGCCAGGATTGGATCGAGACAGACCCTACCGCCTCGGTTGAATGGCGGCCTGCCTATACCGGTTGGAAGGCGTGGCCTCGCGATGCAATGGAACAATTTGAACGGCGCTGGCCAGTCGGCACTTCCGCGCGCACGTGCTACGGGCTTGCTCTTTGGCTTGGCAATCGTCGAGGCGATGTCGCGGGCTTGCGATGGGACCAGCGCGTAACCCACCGCGTCCTGATCGATGGTGTGGAGCGCCAATTCGACGGATTTGATATTGTTCAGGCCAAGAACAAGGGAAGGACCGGCGGCAAGCGGCTTTTCGTTCCAGTAACTCCCATGCTCGCTGAGATCCTAGACGCCGCGGACCGGCGCGGCGAAACAGTCCTAGTCACGGGATATGGCCAGCCTTTCTCGGCGAAATCTCTGACCGGTGCCATGGCACACTGGTGCGCTCTCGCCGGATTGCCGAAGGGCCTTACGCTTCACGGTCTGAGGAAGTCACTCGGGGTCTATCTCGCCGAAGCGGAGGCATCCACCAGGCAGATGATGGACGTTCTCGGCCACGACGACATCGACCATGCCGAGCTCTATTCCCGGGAAGCGTCGCAGGTGCGTTTGGCTGTGCAAGGCATGGACCGAGTCGTACGGCTGGTAACGCGCAAACCACTGCTTGGCGAACCTATTGGCGAACCACGTGGCGAACCGGTCAATAAACCATTGATAAATAACGATAATGGTGGGCCCGGAGGGACTCGAACCCCCAACCAAGCGGTTATGAGCCGCCGGCTCTAACCATTGAGCTACAGGCCCCACGCGGGCTGGATTAATGTTTTTCGCATCGCGGCACAAGGCCTTCCCGATGGGCTTTCGGAGATCGCCCAAATCAGCACATATTCACGCCCTAGTTGAGCGTCGCGACTTTATCGCAGACCAAGGAGCTTTTCATGACCAGACACCTTTTGCCACTCGCGCTCGCCGCTTCAATCGCTTTTCCGGCGATGGCTGGAGCCGCCGATTCGCTGCCCCCGCCCCGCATCGTCGTGACCGGTGAAGGCGAGGCCACCACGCCGCCGGACTTGGCGCTCTTGTCGCTCAGCGTCATGCGCGAGGCCAAGACGGCGCGCGCCGCGCTCGATGCCAACAATGACGCCATGGCCGCGGTGATCGCGGCGATGAAGGCGGCCGGCATCAAGGACCGCGACCTGCAGACGGCGGGTATCCAGATCAACCCCCGCTACAACTACACCAACAAGCCCGACGGCGGCCAGGAGGCCGAGCTTGTCGCCTACCAGGTGACCAACACGCTGGCGGTGCGGGTGCGCGACATCGACAAGACCGGCGAGATCCTCGACAAGGCGGTGTCGCTCGGCGTCAACCAGGGGGGCGGCATTTCCTTCACCAACGACAATCCGGCGGCAACCGTCACCGAAGCCCGCAAGAAGGCCGTGGCCGATGCCGTGGCCAAGGCCAAGACACTGGCCGAGGCCGCCGGCGTCAGCCTTGGACGGGTGCTGGAGATCAACGACCAGAACATCCGACCGATGCCGATGGCGATCAACGCCAAGGCGTTCGATTCGGCAGCCGGCGGCGCCGTCCCGACACAGGCCGGCGAAAACGCCTACAATGTCCAGGTCACCGTCACCTTCGAATTAAAGTAGTCCCGTCGAAGGAGATGTCCGCCGGCGGTTAATGCATGTCGCCCAAAAGTGCGCAGCGGTTTTGGGACAACGACATGCATCAAAACAAAGATCGGATCGCCGGCGGAAAATGCCCGACACCCGGCAAAGAAAAACCCCGGAGGACCATGTCCTCCGGGGTTCTTTTCGAGCCGCACCCTTTGTTGCTGGCGGAAGGGGGCTCGCTACTCAGGGCTGCAAGTGCCCCGGACGCCTGATGCGTGTCGCCTGACATGCATCAAAAAAAGACGTGCTTTAGCGATAGATGACCGGGCAGCCGCGCTCGTTGGCGAACACGATGACCACGCGGTCCCCGCGCTGGCGGCCGACAACCTTCACCGTCGAGCGGTTCACATCGACGATGCGGGCGCGGTAGAGGCCCATGCGCTCCGCCTTGTCGAGAGCACGCTCGGGCGAGCAGCCACGGCGCCAGCCACGATCGTCGGGACGGCCACGATCGTCGGGACGGCCGCGATCGTCGGGACGGCCGCGATCGTCGGGACGGCCGCGATCGTCAGGACGCCAATCAGGGCGCCCGTTGCGACGGTGGAAGCCATCGTCGTCGACCGGGTAGACGCCGACGCGGGCATCCCTGTTGGTGCCGAAGCCGAGATAGAGGCTGTCGGCATGAGCCGCCGGCATGGCGGCCAGCGTGCCAAGGCCAATCATGGCCGAAAGCGTCGCCGTCTTGATGGTATTGAACATTATCTCTCTCCTTGTTGAGGCTTTCGCCCCGTCCTCGAACCTATGCGCAGAGAATGCATCCGCCTGTCTGAACTCCGCGCGAACCGGCCGTTCATTTTCGGTTCATGTGGCAGGAAGAAGGACGCGCCTGTTTTTTCGCGCGCACCCCACTGCAAACAGGAGGAGACATAGGCCTGGCCACGCTGCCGGTTTCGCGAGGCAAACCACGCCGATGCAAGCCTGCCAAGGCCCCGCTGCGCGCTTTACCTTGCGTTTACCGTGATTTTGAAGTTCGGCTCAGGGCTCGTCGTCGAGCATGTGGTCGAAATAGTCTTCCGGATCGGCCATCTCGGTTTCGTTGGCACTGACCCGACCGCGCATCGAGATACCGGCCTCGTGCACGGTCTCCGCACTTCCCGAAACCAGCCTGTGCCACCAGTAGAGATCCTCGCCCTCGGCGACGAGACGGTAGGCGCAAGTGCTGGGCAGCCAGCTGATGGTGCGCACATTCTGCGGCGTCAGCCCGATGCAGTCGGGAACGCGCCTCAGGCGGTTGGCATAGTCCGAACAGCGGCAGCTCTCAGCGTCGAACAGCCGGCAGCCGACGCTGGTCCAGTAGATTTCGCCGGTGTCCTCGTCCTCCAGTTTCGACAGGCAGCATTTGCCGCAGCCATCGCAGAGTGATTCCCACTCGGTCGGGCTCATCGCTTCCAGCGTCTTGGTTTTCCAGAACGGCGCTTCCATCGTGCGGATGTGGCCCTCGCGGCCGCCAAGGTCAAGCATCATGGACGCCCGAAATGCGACGTGAACCATATGAATGTCATGAAGCCGCCTTCAAAACGCCGGTCAAACCTCTATGGCTGCTTCAATGCCCTGCCAAACCGGAACCAATCCGGCTACCATCGGTTTGGGCACAGATGGGACCCTACAAGGAGAATTTCTGATGAAACGCCAACCATGGATTCTGGCGGGGACGGCACTTGGCCTGTTGATGGCATCCGCGCCGTTGGGCGCGTACCCACTGCAGGGCAGCGCCGCGTTCAGCCCCTCGCAAGGCACCACCATGCCACTGCTCCTGGCGCAGTCGAATTGCGCCGAGGGCGAATCGGCGGAGGCCTGCGCGAAAAAACCGGCGCAGCCCGAGCAGAAGCAGGAAGAGCAGAAGCCTCAGAAGAAGCACGAACAGCAAAGCGAGCAGGCGCCCGCCGCGCAGGGCCAGGAGCAGCAGCAGCCACGCAAGAAGCGTGACCAGCAACAGCAGACTGAACAGGCTCCAGCCCAAGCCGAGCAGCCCGCGCAGGACGAACAGCAGCCGCGCAAAAAGAAGCGCGACCAGCAGCAGCAGACCGAGCAGGCGCCAGCCCAGGCCGAGCAGCCCGCGCAAGGCGAACAGCAGCCGCGCAAGAAGAAGCGCGACCAGCAGCAGCAGACCGAGCAGGCGCCAGCCCAGGCCGAGCAGCCCGCGCAAGGTGAACAGCAGCCGCGCAAGAAGAAGCGCGACCAGCAGCAGCAGACCGAGCAGGCGCCAGCCCAGGCCGAGCAGCCCGCGCAAGGCGAACAGCAGCCGCGCAAGAAGAAGCGCGACCAGCAGCAACAGACAGAGCAGGCTCCAGCCCAAGCCGAGCAGGCAGCGCCGGCAAACGACAACCAGCCTGAGGCCAAACCGCGCAAGAAGAAGCAGGACCAGCAACAGCCGGCCGAGGCCGCGCCAGCCGACCAGACGCCGGCTGCGGAACCCGCGCAGAAGCCGGACAAGCACAAGAAGCCGACTGACGCCACCCAACCAGCCGCGACGCCGGAAGCAGCGCCCGAGCCGACCAAGAAGCAGGCGCCCGCCGAACAGCCGGCGCAGAAACTGGAGCCGCTGCCTGTCCCAGGCGAAAATGCGCCAGCACAGGGCGAGCAGACGCAGGACAAGACCAAGAAGCACGGCAAGAAGCCCGAACAGCCTGCGAACGGGGAACAGCCCGCCAATGGCGCGCAACCCGCGACGGGCGAACAGCAGCCTGCAACCGGCCAGAAGCCCGCGAATGGCGAACAGCCGGCCAACAACAACAAGCCAGCGCAGGGCGAAAACCCCGTGCAGGGCGAGGCACCACTCCTGGACAGCCAGAAGGATGCCCAGCGCAGGGGTCAGGGCGGCCAGAATGCCGGTGGCCAGGACCAAAATGGGGAAGGTCAGGCCGGCCAGGGTCAAGGTGGCCAAGGCCAGGGCGGCCAGGGTCAGGGCGGCAAGAAGGACCGCAACCAGAACGGCCAGCAGAATGGCGACCAGGGGCAGAAGCCCGTGGTTGCTCCTGTCGACCAGGGACCGCCGCCAACCGACGACAAGGCCGCCCAGCAGGAGATCAAGCCTGAAAAGATGGTGCCGGTGACGCAGGAGCGGGGCAAGCGGCTTGACCGCGCGCCTGACGAGAACATCCGCGATCGCCGGCGGCCCAAAGGCGTCGACGTGCTGAAGGAAATCGGCGACCGCGTCATCATCCAGCTCGGCGGCCAGACGATCGTCCAGAGCAATGACGGCCCGCGCATGAACCGTGGCGCCAAGGATGTCTATTACGAGGATCTGCCGCAGGGCCGCACCCGCGAGACTATGGAGCGCGACAATGGCGTCCAGATCGTCACCATCCGCAACCGCTACGGCGATGTCGTCCAGCGTTCGCGCATCATGCCCGATGGCCGCGAATATGTGCTGAGCTATGTCGACGAACGGCACTACCAGGATGACCAGGACTGGCGCGATCCCGGCGATGACCTGCCACCGATGCGGCTGAACATCCCGCGTCGGGACTACATCCTGGATTCCGAGGATGTCCAGAGCCCGGACGACTACTACACCTTCCTGGAACAGCCACCGGTGGAGCGGGTCCAGCGCCTCTATTCGATCGACGAGGTCAAGCGTTCGGCCCGCGTGCGCGACATTGCGCGGCGTGTCGACCTCGACACGTTGAACTTCGAATTCGGGTCGTCCTCGATCTCCGACACCGAGGTGCAGAAACTCGAAGGCGTCGCCAACGCCATGGAGAAGCTGTTGAAGAGGAACCCGGCGGAGACCTTCCTGATCGAAGGCCATACCGACGCGGTCGGCACACCTGAGGCGAACCTTGCTTTGTCCGATCGCCGCGCCCAAGCGGTCGCCGAGGCGCTGACCAATGCCTTCGGCATCCCGCCCGAGAACCTGACCACACAGGGCTATGGCGAGGAGTATCTGAAGGTCAACACGTCGGCGCCCAACCGCGAGAACCGGCGCGTCGCCATCCGCCGCATCACCTCGCTGGTGGCGCCGGTGGCCAGCAACAATTAGGTCATGATTTCAAAACCATGACCTGGTTTGCGGAATCAGGATGAGAAGCGACCCACCCCGGCCAGGCCGGGGTGGAACAAGTCTCGTGCACTCAAGAAGATTTGTACCGGGAATCGTGCGGCATCATTGATTCGCCACACTGTCCACCCCAAATCTATCGCAGGGCTTCCCTGCCCCGTCCCGACTCCAGCGGGACACATGAGCCCCGCCGGCCCCTCTCCGGCGGGGTTTTGTTTTGAGGCGAAAGGTCTTGCAACAGCAGCGACCTGCCCGAAATACGACCGGACCCTGGAAGGACTTCGCCGGACACCGCATGAAACGCCTCGAACTCGCCATTGAATCGATCATCCTGGCCTCGCGCTGGCTGCTGGTCGTCTTCTATCTCGGGCTGGGCGTGGCGCTTGCCATCTACGCGCTGTCCTTCGGCAAGAAGCTCTACGAGTTCATCACCATGGCGTTCACGCTGGGCGACACCGACACCATCCTGAAGATGCTCGGCCTGATCGACGTGGCCCTCGTCGCCTCGCTGGTGGTGACAGTGATCATCTCCGGCTACGAGAATTTCGTCAGCCGCTTCGACAACCAGGACGGCGAGTCCACTGGCTGGGCACGATCGATGTCGGTCGCTGAAGGTCAAGGTCGCCTCGACCATCGTCGCCATCTCGTCCATCCACCTGCTGCAGGTGTTCCTGAACTCGTCCACCTACTCGACCGACCAGCTGATGTGGCTGACCATCATCCACCTCGCCTTCGTCGTCTCGGCGCTTATGCTCGCTTATATCGACAGGCTGATGGGCCTCGGAAAGGCCAAGAAGGACGACGTTTGAAGGGTTATGGAGAAGACGAACGATCTTTTCCAGCTCGAGCGGCTTTGCAAGGCAATCGACGAGGGCGATAAATCGGACGAGCCGGAGCGATGCCATCTCGATCAGGGGGCACTGCTGACCACACCAGCGGCGGCCAATGCGATGCAGTCGGGTGGCGGGTCTCCCGAGCTAGGTATCTGAGGTATCGGTTGGTGAGACAGCCGAGGCGGCAGCCTGCGCGGCGACAGCAAGCCGGGACATGACACTCCCCGCAACGCGCGATGTCTCTTCGCCAAGAGCCTCCGCCAACCGGAGCCGGGCGCGCTCCCAGGCGGCCATGGACTCATCCATCAGCCGGCGGCCGCCATCGGTAAGCACCAGGCGTTTGCCGGCCCGGCCCCGTCCCCCATGGTTGCGCACGAGATCCCTCCGCTCCAGGCTCTTTACGCTGCGACTGAGAGTGGTGGCGTCGACCCCGGCGCGCGCCGCAAGTTCAGCGAGCGTTGGCTCGTGGCTGCCGCCAATCCCCACCAGAAGGCTGAACTGCTCTGCGGTGATCCCCAACGGCCGAAAGCAGGCATTGTAGTAGCGCGTGAGCGCCCGCGCGGTGACCCGGGCCTGGAAGGCCGGGCACTCGGTTTCGACGCGGCGATAGAGATCAGAAGCCTCTGTCATTTTGCAGGTCTCGACAAACTCCGACTCATATAATACTGCATATACATCATTGTTAGGGAGTCGCACCATGGCGGCCTATGTCCACCTCAATCTGCGTATAAAAGATCCGGCCAGGCAAGCCGCACTGGCGCCGCGCTTTCAGGCGGCGCTAAAGGCAGCAGGAGGCCGCATCCTCCACTTTGGGCAGGTGTCCCAGATGCTGGAAGGAGACGTGGCGCCATTGCCCATGGCCGGCGTCTTCGAATTCGCGACCCTGGCCGACGCGCTGGCGTTTTATCAGTCACCGGAGTACGCACCGATCAAGGTCGAGCGCGACGCGGCGCAGGAAGCACGCATGTTTGTCGTCGACGCGAGCTGAGGGATTCCACGACCGCGATCGTCCGGCCACGGGCGTGAGCCTGCTCCATTTGCGATCTTCGCGGCAAAGGGCTGCCTATGAAGCCGCTGCCTTGCCATTGTCAAAATCCGGGGCGCGGGCTCAGGCTAGCCGCGGCGTCGGACTTAAGCTGGCCGTTGCGTCTAGCCCAAGCTCCAGGACGTCGGCATCAATCGACTAGTAGATTCCCTTGATCTTCGTGTCCGTGCGGGCAAACACCTCGTCCGGCACAAAGAAATCACCGGCGAGCGGCCCGGTCGCGCCTGGCGAATAGACCGAGAAATCGGTGACGCCCTCGGCGCGCAGCACCTCCTCGTCGATGTAGAAATTGCCTGATGTCGCGCGCGACGGCCGCATGAAGATGGCATGCGCGGCGTCGGCCATGATGTCGGGCAAGCGGCTCATCGCCGCAACCGTCGCACCGCCCAGCAGGTTGCGCACCGCCGCCGTGTCGATGGTCGAGATCGGCCACAGCGAGTTGACGGCAATGCCGTCCTTGGCGAATTCCGCGCTCATGCCCAGCGTGCACATCGACATGCCGAACTTGGCCATGGTGTAGGCGACGTGGTTCTTGAACCACTTGGCTTTCATGTCGAGCGGCGGCGCCAGATTCAGGATGTGAGGATTCGCAGCCAACTTCAGGTGCGGAATGCACATTTTGGACACCAGGAATGTGCCGCGCGTGTTGATCTGGTGCATCAGATCATAGCGCTTCATGTCGGTCTCCAGCGTGCCGGTAAGCTGGATGGCACTGGCATTGTTGACACAGATATCGATGCCGCCGAATGTCTCGACGGTCTTGGCGACCGCCTCGGCCACCTGCGCCTCCTCGCGGATGTCGCACAGCATCGGCAGCGCCTTGCCGCCGGCCTGCTCGATCTCCTGCGCCGCGCTGTAGATCGTGCCCGGCAGCTTCGGATGCGGCTCGGCGGTCTTGGCGGCGATCGTTACGTTGGCGCCGTCACGCGCGGCGCGCAGCGCGATCGCCAGGCCGATGCCGCGCGACCCGCCGGAGATGAACAGCGTCTTTCCCTTGAGCGACATCTTTCCTCCGCTGGCTTTGGCTCTTTGCGTGATCCTTGCCTGTGCTGCTGCGGGATACAAGAGGTTGTGGCTGGAAGCTGTGGTGACGCTGCGGAGGGTTTCACGCCTTGCCCGCTGCAAACGACGTGGCGCTGCAACGGATTTGGCATATATAATTCTGCAGCGAATGGTAGATTTTCAATGGCTTTGTCGATCAAGAATAGCGAAGTGAAGCGGCTGGCGCGCGAGCTAGCCAGCCCCCGTGGCGTATCCGTGACAGAGGCGATCCGGCAAAGCCACGAAAACGAAATTGCACGCGAAAGCGCGGCTCCCCAGATGCAAGAGCCTGACCTTATCGCGAAGCTAAGCGAAATTGCTGGCCAAGCAGCTCGGATACCGAAGCGAGACCATCCCATGACTGAAGACGAGATACTCGGTTACGACGAACTCGGAATTCCAATCAGATGATGGACACCTCGTCCGCAGCGTCGCGCCGCCCCTCATCCGCTTGCCAGCTGTCTTCTCCCCATATAGTGGCGGGCAGAAGACAGTTGGCCGCGCGCTCGGCGCTCTTCTTGCAGAGCTGACGACGGGCCAAGCGGCGATGACAGCGACTTTCTCCCCGTCACTATACGGGGAGAAATGCCCGGCAGGGCAATGAGGGGCGTCGCTTACGTTGACGATGATCGTTGGGTCTGCCTGAGACGTCGTCCCTTAAACCAGCACCAGGCCCTGCCGCATCGCGATGGCGATGGCGTCGGTGCGGTTGGCGGCACCCAGCTTGATCAGGATCGCGGCGACATGGAACTTCGCCGTGTGCACGGAAATGTTGAGCCGCCGTGCGATCACCTTGTTGGGCGCGCCCTCGGCCAGCAGCGCCAGCACTTCCGCCTCCCGCGGCGACAGCGTCGGGCGAACGGCATGTTCATCGGACGCCTCATCCTCGAACGGCTCGCCATCGCCAGCATGGAAGTCGTCGTGGCGCGCAACGATGCGGCGGCCATCGCCCGATACGCGATAGCCCGCCGCCGCCAGCCGCGCCGCCGCGGCGATCAAAAGATCGTCCGCGCCCGCCGGCATCACCGCGAACACTTCGCCGGCTGGCCGCTCGCTGCCGGCGCGTCCCGACAGCAGCACCCTTGGCGTGGAGGCCGGCATGGCATCATCGCCCCTGTCGTCGACGATAGCGACGTCGGCTCTCCCGCCGCCAGCCACGACCGGCAGCAGGTCATCACTGGCGGCAAGCGTGGCGGCCAGCCGCTCGGCGCGCGCAGCGTCGCCCAGCGCAATCAGCACCACCAGCCGCCGCCCCGCCAGTTCACCGTTTCCGTCTGTTGTACCGTCTGTCATCTATGCCCTTGGAGACCGTTTCGAAACTCGCTCCTGCGAGTCATATGGTGGTGTTTTCGAGAACCGGAGCAGAGCGTACATTTGAGTACGTGAGCCGGAAGCGCTGAAAACGCCTTCAGATGACCGCAGAGTTTCCAAACGGTCTCTCAGCTCAGCGGCTTTTCGCCGATGGTCAATGTCACATCGCGCTGTTCGCCGCCACGCACCACGCCAAGGGTTACCGAAACCCCGGCGCTGTCTGGCCCGAGCCTGCGGATCAGGTCGCGCGGGCCGTGCACGGCCTCGCCATTCCACGAGACGATGATGTCGCCAAGCGAGAGACCGGCGGCCTTGGCCGGGCCGTTCTCGTCGAGGCTCATCACCATCGCGCCATGCGCGTCGCGGTCGCGCACCGGATGCAGGCCGGCGCCGAGATAGCCGCGCGCGACATGACCCTTTTCGCGCAATGTCGCCACCGCGCGCTCGATCGTCTCGTAGGGCATGACCAGCGCACGGCCACGCGGCCCAAACAAGAGCATGCCGATCAGCGCACCCTTGGCGTCGAGCACCGGACCACCCTCGAAACGGCCACCGGCGCCAACAGCCAGATTGATGCGCCGGTCGATCGTGCCGCCGCGCATCGAGCGCCAGGCCGGACCGACTTCGCCGACCGAACCCGACACGGCCAGCGCCAAACCCTGGCTGCTGCCGATGGCGATGGCGATATTGCCGGGCCGTACCGCGTCGGCCTTGGCAAGCGACGGAGCGCTTGAGCCAGTTGCCGGCTTCAGCAGGGCAACGCCCGTCGAAGGATCGCGGCCGACCAGCTCGGCCTTCACCGTCTCGCCCGAAGCCAGCGTCAGCTCGATCTCCTCGCCGGCCTCGACAGCCTCTTCGGCGGTGACGAAATAGCCGTCGCTCCAATGGAAGGCGCTGGCTGTGCGATGATGATGCGTGGCCAAGCTCGCCGTTGCCGGCGCAGCCTTGGCGGCGAGGTCGGCGATGGCCTGCGAAAACGCATTCAGGTTGAAGTCGCTCATGTTGGTCTCCTGGGTTTTCTCATGCCCCAGATATCGCTCGACAGCGCGCCCGGAGGTACTCGCCTGACGGCTAGTTGCTGGTCTGACTGGCCATCTGGTCAGGTCGCGACCGAACGGGCCGCTTCGCACATATAGTCATCCCCAAGCCTGATACCACGGAGCCCTCCCATGGCCCTCGCCGCACAGAAATTTCAAACCGATGACACACTGGCCGACGGCACATTGCTTGACGCCTATTCGACGACGGTGGCCGACGCCGTCGATCGCATTGGCCCTGCCGTCTGCCGCATCGAGCGCATCGGCGGCCAGGGCGGCCATGGCTCCGGCTTCGTCATCGCGCCGGACGGGCTGGTCGTCACCAATTTCCATGTCGTGGGTGACGCCAAGACGGTGCGCGTCTCGATGCCGGATGGCGCCTCCAGCGAGGGCCGCGTGCTCGGCCGTGATCCCGACACCGACATCGCACTGGTGCGCGCCGACGGCAGCTTTGCCGATGTGGCGCCGCTCGGCGATTCCAAACGGCTCAGGCGCGGCCAGATAGCCATCGCCATCGGCAATCCGCTTGGCTTCGAATGGACGGTCACTTCGGGCGTCGTGTCGGCTCTCGGCCGCTCGATGCGCGCCTCGACCGGCCGGCTGATCGACGACGTCATCCAGACCGACGCGGCGCTCAACCCCGGCAATTCCGGCGGGCCGCTGGTGTCCTCGGCCGGCGAGGTCATCGGCGTCAACACCGCCATGATCCACGGCGCGCAAGGCATCGCTTTCGCGGTCGCCTCCAACACCGCCAATTTCGTCATTTCGGAGATCATCCGCTTCGGCCGCGTGCGCCGCGCCTTCATCGGCGTGTCGGCCGACACCACCAATCTGCCGCGTCGCGCCGCCCTGCTTTCGCAAGTGTCGACCAGCACGGCGGTGCGGCTGCGCAGCGTCGAGAAGGACGGCCCGGCGGCCAAGGCTGGCCTGAAGGAAGGCGACATCATTGCCGCAATAGACGGACGCCCGGTGACCGGCGTCGACGATCTCGTGCGCATGCTCGACGCCGAACGCATCGGCCGCGAGACACTGTGCACCGTGGTGCGCCGCACCGGCGTCAGCCAGGTGACGGTGACGCCGGTGGCGCGAAGCTGATCCGCTTCACCACGGCATGGCTCCGCGAGATGCGGCCGGCAAGCCGACCGCATCTCGCCGCAACGGCTATTTGCTGTATTTTGCCTTGCAGGCAGGGCTCAACTCGCTCATGTGCTGCTTCAGGCATGACGCAACCTGATTGGCCGGCGTTTTGTGGCAAAGCCGCTTGATGTCGGTTCCGCACCGCGAGACCCCCATCGTATGGGCATAGGCACCGGCGGCAAACAAACCCATGACTGCTACAAGGGCTGCAACAGGAATTATTCTCGACATGATTTCCCTCTCCATTGAGGAGCAGAGGCAATCACGTTAGCTCCAGCCAAGCTACTTAGCTAAAAAGGGGGGATCGCATGGCGAACCCGCCAACAGAGTAGCCGCCATTCAACTTCCGCCCCCACCCGGCGAGGAGCATGGCTCCTCGCCGGGTGGGATCAGCTTGATCCACCGGAACGGTCTATTTGCTGTACTTTGCCTTGCAGGCAGGGCTCAGCTCGCCGATATGTTTCTTCAGGCACGACGCCGCCTGGCCTACAGGCGTCTTTGAGCAAAGCCGCTTGTAGTCGGGGGTGCACGGCGAGGCGGCTTTTGTGCTGTGGCCACCTTTGGCGTCGGCCATGCCGATAGCGCCCAGCCCGATGACACCAGCAATAATTGCGACAGAAACGGCTCTGAACATGACTACCCTCTCCATTGAGGAATTCAAGCAATCACTTTAGCAAGAACTAATCAAGCGATACAGAAGGTGAAGGGATCCGCCAATCGGATGGCCCCCGTTCAGACCCCCGCCGCGCCTTCGGCATACTGCGCTAGAAACTCCGCGCTGGGCGGGATCGGCTTGATGACGTCGATCAGCACGCCGTTGGGATCCCTGGTGATGAAATGGCGCTGGCCGAAGGGCTCGTCGCGCAGCGTTCGCAGGATCGGCAGGCCGGCGGCGGTGGCCCGCGCATAGACGGCGTCGGGATCCGCAACCTCGAAATTGATCAACAGGCCCGAAGTCCGCCCCCGCCCCTCCTGCGGGATCGTCTCGTGGTCGCCCTGGACGATGCCGAGGTTGACGCGTTTGCTGTCGACCGATTGCAGATGCACGTACCAGTCGCTTTCGAACAGCGGCTTGAAATCGAAATGCTCGACATAGAAGGCCGCCGTGCCGGCAACGTCGCCGGTCATCAGCACCGGGTAATAGCTGGTCGTCTTCATCTTTCATTCTCCCGTCAATTAACATACAGTCTGCATGTAAATTGAATTAACATACAGGCTGCATGCATGCAACAGGAATCCGCGCGCCGTTCCAACCGCGACCGCACCCAAGCGACGCGCGCCGACCTCATCGCGGCGGCGCGAAAACTGTTCACCGAAAAATCCTATGCGGAGACCGGCACACCGGAGATCGTCACTGCGGCCGGCGTGACGCGCGGCGCGCTCTATCACCATTTTGCCGACAAGCAGGCGCTGTTCGCCGCCGTGGTCGAACAGGAGGCGCAGGCGGTGGCCGACGAGATCGACCGGGCTTCACCGCCCGCGCTCGATGCCCGCGACGCGTTGATCGCCGGCTCCGATGCCTATCTCGCCGCCATGCGCGCGCCCGGCCGCACGCGGCTGCTGTTGCTGGACGGACCAGCCGTGCTCGGCCGTGCCGTCATGGATGCCATCGACAACCGCCATGGCAACCGTTCGCTGCGCGAGGGCCTTGTCGCCGCGATGCGCGCGCAAACCATGACGAGACTGCCAGCGGAAGCGTTGACCGCCCTGCTCGCCGCCGCCTTCGACCGGGCGGCGCTCGCCATCGAGGCCGGCGGTTCGAGCGAAGACTACCGCGCTGTTCTCATGGCGCTGATCGATGGGCTGGCTCCGGTTCGTCCTCAGGCACCTGTCCCGGCTCGAACTCGTTGAAGCAGCCGAGCTGGCGCTTGAACTGGTCGATCAGCCAGGCGGCCGCCGGCTTCGGGCTGCGATCGTTGCGGTGCATGGCAAACAATGGCGACTTCACTTCCTTGAAGGGTTCGAGGTCGAGTTCCACCAGCCGGCCGGTCGCCAGATCGTCGGCGATCAGCCAGCGCGGCAGTCCGCCCCAGCCCAGCCCTTCGCGCATCAGCATATGCTTGGTGCGCATGTCCGTCAGCCGCCAGCTTCGGTAGGCAAAGACGCCGTAGTCGCGCCCCTTGGTGCGCTCCGACTGGTCGGTGACGACAAGCTGGGTGTGTTCGCGCACATCCTCGATCGCCACTGGTTTCGGCAACCGGGCCAAAGGGTGGCTGGGCGCGGCGGCCGGCACCATCGACATGAAGCCGATGCGCACAAGATGCACGTCGACGTCGCCCAGCAAGCCGCCAATGCCGAGATCGGATTGGCCACTGATAACATAGTCGGGGATCAGGCCGAGCGTGCCCATATGTAGGCGCAGCATCACCGTCGGAAACTGCGCCTCGAACGCCTTCAGCACCCGCACCAGCACCGGAGCCGGCAGCGCCACGTCGACTGATAGCGCGACTTCAGCCTCCAGTCCCTGATGATGGCCGTCGGCGCGAGAACGTATGCGCTGCAGCACGCCGACCATGCGCCGAGCATCCTCCAGCATCGCCCGGCCGATCTCGGTCAATTGTGGTTCGCGCGTACCCTCTCGCTCGAAGAGTTTCAGGCCAAGCTGCGCCTCGAGATTGGCGATGCCGTAGCTGATGACGGATTGCGCCCGGTTGAGCTTGCGGCCGGCGGCCGAGAAACTGCCGGTGTCGGCGACCGTCACCAGGATCTGAAGTTGGTCGAGTGTCGGATTGGGCTGCATCGTTGTATCTATTTTGTAGATGGATCGTATAGGAAATATACCAGTTTATCAAATGGGTCGATAGCCCCATATCTGGCGGGACAATTCAATCCTCACTGGAGAGCCCACAAATGTCCATCCTTCTCATCACATCCAGCCCGCGCGGCGCTGCCTCGCACTCGACCCGCATCGCCACCGAATTCGCCGACAAGCTGCTTGCGGCCGACCCGTCGAACACGCTGGTCGTGCGCGACCTCGTCGCCAACCCGCTGCCGCATATCGATGCCGACTATGCGAGCGGCATCTACACGCCGGTTGAAGCCCGCACCCCGCGCCAGGCCGAAGTCGTCGGCGTTTCCGATGCCGTCGTCGACGAGGTCTTCGCGGCTGACACCATCATCCTTGCCACAGGCTTCATCAACTTCAACATCTCCTCGACGCTGAAGTCCTGGGTCGATCACGTCGCCCGCTCCGGCAAGACCTTTGCTTACGGCGAGAACGGCCCCAAGGGCCTCGTCACCGGCAAGAAGGTCTACATCGTGCTCGCCTCCGGCGGCATCTATTCGGAAGGCGCGGCGGTTCAGATGGACCATGCCATCCCCTACCTGCGCTCGGTGCTCGGCTTCGTCGGCATGACCGATGTCGATGTCATCCGCATCGAAGGCGTCGGCATGGGCGCTGACGCGGTGACGGCCGCACTGGCCAAGGCGACCGCCAAGGTCGATGCCGTAGTGGCCGCAAGCCGGCAGGTCGCTGCTGCCGCGTAAGCCACCAGCCACTCGAACTGAAAAAGGCAGGCGTTTCGGCGCCTGCCTTTTCCTTTTCACGCCATGAAATGCCGGAGCAGGCCAGCCGCCCCCACGCCAATCAGCACCGTCGGCAGCATGGGAAGCCGCGTCGCCGCGAGCACGGTGATGGCCAGTGCGGCAAGGTCGGCCGGATTCTTCGACACGAAGTCCGGCGCAATGACCGAGATGAGCACGCAGCCGGGTGCCGCTTCCATTACCGCCGTGGCGCGGGCGCTGAGCGTGCGGTTGCGCAGCACGACATAGCCGCCGATCCGCGTCAGGTAGGTGACGCCGGCCATCAGCACGATGGTGAAAAGGGTGGCGGGATCGATCATGCGTCACCTGCGAGCACATAGGCGGCGATAAGCCCGGACAGAGCACCCGCGGCGACATACCAAGCGCCGGGAACGAACAGATAGACGAGTGCGGCGACGACGAGGCTGACCAGCCAGGGCCGCGCGGCGGCAAAGCCCTTCCACATGCCGCGCATCAGCACCAGGAAGACGGCCGGAAACGCCATGTCGAAACCATAGGGCTCGACATTGCCCAGCACCGGGCCAAGCATGGCGCCGAGCGTCGTGAAGGCCACCCAGGCGAGATACATCGCAAGTGCCGCGCCCATATAGTAGCGCAGGCTGAAAGCGGGACCGATGCCATCGCTGGCGCGCTGTCTGGCATCGGCAAGGCCGAGCGCCCAGCTCTCGTCGCACATGAAGAACAGCGCCGGAAACACTTTTCGCCGGGGCAGATGGCGCAGGAACGGCGCCAGTGCCGCGCCCATCAGCAAATGCCGGCTGTTGACCAGGAAAGTGATGGCGACGATGAGTAGGATATGCGGCGGCGAGGTCCACAGCTGGATCGCGGCGAATTCAGATCCGCCAGCGAAATTCAGCCCGGTCATCGCCGACAACTCGACGACACGCAGACCTTTCTGTGTGGCCTGCGCGCCGAGCACGAGCGCATAGGGAATGGTTCCCAGCAGAACCGGCGTGCAGGACATGATCCCGCGCCGGAACTCCGAACCGGATCGATCTCCCGCTTCCTGGGACAATGTCGCCTGTGAAATGCTCATGATCATCCATCGGCCGGCCTTGCGGCCGCTGCTTCCTGTTTGCGTGGATCCTGTGATGTCGGCGGCAACCATATCGCTGCCCGCGAGCAATTTGGTTGCGAAGATTGTTTCATTTGGTCATAAATTGGCATCTGATTTCACAAATTTCCAAGAAACTGGAATCAAGAACCATGAAGCTGGATGAGATCGACAAGCGCATCCTGCGCGCGCTGCAGCGCAACGGGCGCATGGCCAACAATGATCTGGCTGACGAGGTCGGCCTGTCGCCGTCACCGTGCCTGCGACGCGTAAAACTGCTGGAGGAAGCCGGCGTCATCGACCGCTATGTCGCGGTGCTCAACCCGGCCAGTATCGGCAAGGGGCTGACCTTCTTCACCCGCATCTGGCTGAAGGCGCAGGACGAAGACACGATCGAGCACTTCGCCACCGAGGTCGCCAAGCTGCCGCAGGTGATGGAATGTTACCTGATGCTGGGCGACTGCGACGCCATGGTGCGGGTCGTCGCCGCCGGCATCGACGACTACAGACGCTTCCAGTCCGAACATCTCAGCCGCATCAAGGGCGTGCAGAACGTCAAGACGGATGTTCCCAGCCAGACGATCAAGTACACGTCCGAATTGCCGCTCTGAACCGAGAAAATTCAAATGCCGCCGGTCCGCGGTCCATTGGCTCGTCCGACGCCCATGTTGATATCGGTAGGACGAGCACCGGACGTCGAATCCATCCGCGCCCGTCCCCACCAGCGGTCAACGTCCGAACCAGCGCGCCTTGCGGCTGGAGCCGAAATTCGCCTTGTCGACCCGCAAGGCTTCCGACGGCTCGTAGAACGCACCGGTGGGCTTGGGGCCAGAGAAGAAATCCACATCCACCCTGGCGATCCGGTTGGCGCCGAACTCGATGTAGCACGATCCCGCGCCTGGGTTCCTCGCCGTAGGCTCCTCATGGCGGAGCTTGGCGATCAGGTTGGCCGCGACCGTACGCGCCGCGCCCTCGGCAAAGACACCCGCCTTCGGCGCCCCCGTATTGGCAAGGTCTCCGAGTGCGTAGACGCCGGGGAAACGGGTTTCCAACGTGCGCGGATCGATGGTCACCCAGCCGCCTTCGGTCATGCCTGCCTCGACGACGACATCGGGCGCCCGGTTCCGGGGCACGCCCAGGAACAGATCGCAAGGCAGGTCGCTGCCATTGTCGAGCGTCACCACCCTGCGTCCTTCGTCCACGGAAACCACGCGGGTGCTGGGGATGAAGGTGATGTCGCGCTCGGCGAAAGCCGCCAGAAGCGCCTTCGACGTTTCGGGAGAAGGCGGCACCGGGCTGGACATCGGGTTCACATAGGTGATCCGGCAGTCGCCCCGGACGCCCCTCTCGGTCAGGTAGTCATGGAGCATCAAGGCGCATTCGCTGGGCGCGGGCGGGCATTTGTAGGGCGCGGCGCAGACGCCGATCACGGCATGGCCACGGGTGAAACCGGGCAGCATCTTCGCCATATAGGCAGCGCCCGGAACGGAGTAGAACTCGTTGCGCCCGAGCGTGATGCCGGGCGTGGCCGAGACGTCGTAGTCGGCGCCAAGCGCCAGCACCAGTATATCGGCCTCGTGAACCCCCTTGTCCGTCGTCACGCGCCGGCGCTCCGGATCGATGGCGGTGACGGTCTCGCGCTTCATCGTTACGCCGGGCTTGGCGAAGCTGGCGTAGGGCAGCCGCACGGCATTTTCCGTCTCGCGGCCGAACATCAGGTCGAGCTTGGCATAGCCGAACACGAAGGCATCCGATCTGTCGATGAGGGTGACAGCGATGCTGTCACCCAGGGCTTCGGACAAGGATGTGCTGAGTTCGAGCCCGCCAAAACCGGCGCCAAGGATAAGGATACGGGTTTTCATCGGTAACCTCCTGTTGGCTGTGCCCGACGAGGGATCAAGCGTTGTCACGGGGCTGCGGGACAATCCGGATGTATGGCTTGGGCTGCTTCCAGCCAGCGGGATAGAGCACCTTGGCTTCGTCATTCGAAACCGAACCCGCGATGATCACGTCGTCGCCCTGGCGCCAGTTCACCGGCGTGGCAACGCGGTGCTTGGCCGTCAGCTGCATGGAGTCCACCACGCGCAGGATTTCGTCGAAGTTGCGCCCGGTCGTCATCGGATAGGCGATCATCAGCTTGATCTTCTTGTCGGGCCCGATGACATAGACATGGCGTACCGTCTGGTTGTCCGCCGCGGTGCGCCCTTCGGCGCTGTCGCCGGCCGTCGCCGGCAGCATGTCGTAGAGCTTGGCAATGGCCAGCATCGGGTCGCCGATCATCGGGAAATTCGGCGCATGGCCCTGCGTTTCGGCGATGTCGTCGGCCCATCCGGCATGGCGTTCGACAGGATCGACGGAGAGCCCGATGATCTTGACGCCACGCTTGTCGAACTCCGGCTTCAACCCGGCCATGTAGCCGAGCTCGGTGGTGCAGACCGGCGTGAAGTCCTTGGGATGGGAAAACAGGATGCCCCAGGAACTGCCCAGCCAGTCATGGAAGCTGATCGGGCCATGGGTGGTCTCGGCGGTGAAATCGGGCGCGGTGTCGGCGATACGAAGAGACATTTGATCCTCCTGTGAGAGACGGTTGGAATTGACTACGGGTGCAGACTAGGCAACCTATGTTCCGCCAGCGTTCCCCGCCGCACAGGTGCTTGTGACGGCTGGATTTCGGGCACACGCGGGCCTCGCGTCCTGAAAGGGTCATTCGATTGCGCGTTCGTGTTCAATTGCTTGGCGGCTTCAGCGTCAGTCTGGACGACCAGCCCATCCCGACCGCGGCTTGGCGCCGGGATCGTGGCGCGGCTCTGGTGAAGCTGCTGGCCGTCACCCGCTCCCACCGCATCCACCGCGAACAGGTGATGGAGGCCTTCTGGCCCGACCTCGATCCGGAGGCCGCCGGCGCGAACCTGCGCAAGGCCATCCACTTCGCCCGCCGCGCGCTGGGCACGCACGAGCTGATCGAACAGACAGCCGAAATCATCGCCCTCGCCCCCGCCGCCGACCTCGAGATCGACGTCGAGGCTTTCGAGACCGCCGCCAGGCTTGCCTTGCGCGGCGAGGACATCGCGGCTTGCGAAGCCGCCGCCGATCTCTACACGGGAGATCTGTTGCCGGACGATCCGTATGTCGACTGGTTCGAAACGCCGCGCCAGGCCCTGCGCCAGCGCTATGCCGCCGTGCTGCGGGCCGGCAAGCTGTGGCAGCGCCTGATCGCGATGGATCCGGCCGATGAGCAGGCGCAGTGCGCCCTGATGCAATCGGCGCTCGACGCCGGCAACCGGGCCGAAGCGATCAGGCTGTTCAATCAGCTGAGCGAGTGCCTGCGGATTGACCTCGGGGTCGGCCCCGGCGCGGAAACCGTGAAGCTTTATGAAAAGGCGCTGGCCGTACCGTCGATAGATCCCGTCGGCCTCAGCGACCGCATCCGCGCCTCCCTGGCCTGGGGCCTCCTGCACCTGCAAAGCGGCGACTTCGCCAAGGCCGGCCAGGTCGGCAAGGAAACCCGCGAACTGGCCATGGGCGCGGGATTGGCCCGCGAGGTTGGCGAAGCCAGCGCCCTGATCGGCCTGGTGGCCCACATGCAGGGCCAGTGGCGCGAGCTGTTCAGGGCCGAATTCATCGAATGGGTGCGCTCCAATCCTGCCTTCGTCTCCAACGTCTTTGACGGACATCTGTGCCTGGCCGAATTCTGCCTCTGCAGCGCCAAGGGCCACCACGACATCGCCGCTTCGGCACGAGAGCTTCTGTCGGTGGCCGAGGGCGCCGGCTCGGTCGCCGGGCGCGGCCTTGCCTCACTCGTGCTGGGCGAAGCAGCGCTCTTCTCGGGCCAGTTGGCCGAGGCCGAACGCATGCTGACGGAAGCCGAAAAACTCTACGCGCAGGTGGGAGCCGTTGCCGGCCGCGTGCTGGCGCTGCAGCGCCTGACCGAACTCGCGCTTGCCCGCCGCCAGAAATGGCAGGCGGGTCGGTTGATCCACCGCGCCACCACCCTTGCCCAGTCTTCCTGGCTGGCGCCGCATTTGCTGATCAGCCTGAAAGGGCTGGAGGTGCGTGCCGCCGCCACCCCGGAGAGGATCGCCGAGACCATTCGCGAGGGCGACCGCATGCTGTCATCGGGTTGCAATTGCCAGCCTTGCTCGATGACCTTCCGTACAGCGGCTGCCGTTGCCCTGGCCGAGGCGGGCGAGATCGAACAGGTCAACCGGCGGCTCGACGAGGCCGAACGGGTCGCCGGCATGTGGAACGGCGGCCCCTGGGTGGCGGCGGTCTGGGAAGCGCGCGGCGTGCAGCGGCGGGCCGAGCGCAACGAGACCCGCGCCGTGGCAGCGTTCGAGGAAGCAGCCACGCGCTTTGCAGCACTTGGCAGGCCGATCGATGAGGTTCGCTGTCGCGAACGGATGGCCAATCCCGCCTGAAGCCACTCAGCTTTCGCCGATCCCCGCGCCGCCGCTCGCCCCAGTTACCCAGCCTTCGGCGATGTCGAGGGGACTTCCTGTTCGCCGGTCACATCCGCGCCCTGGCCGAGCTGGGGTCGTAAGGCGAATCCGCGATGACTTCGGCTGTCTTCCATTCCCCCAGGATGGCGATATCGAGCTTGGTGCCGGGCTTGGCGAGGCGCTCGGGCAGCAGCGCCAGCGCCACATCATGCCCGAGCGTATAGCCATAGCCGCCCGATGTGATGCGCCCGACCAGCTCTCCATCGATGTAGAGACCCTCGGAAGCAAAAGTGCTGGCGCCGTCGGTTTCGATCTTGAGCGTCACCGAACGGCGCTGGTCGTTGCGGTCCTTGTACTTCAGGACCGCGTCGCGCCCAACGAAATCGCCCTTGTCGAGGCGAATGAAGCGCTCCAGCCCGCTCTCCAGCGCGTTGAGCTCGGGATTCATGTCGCGATACATGGCGCGATAGGATTTCTCCAGCCGCAACGACTCCAGCGCATGCAGTCCGACGAGGCGCATGCCGTGCTTCTCGCCTTCGCTCAGGATCGCGTCGAGCAATTGCCGCTGGTAGGTCATGGGATGGTAGAGTTCCCATCCGAGCTCACCTTCGTAGTTCACACGCAGCAGCCGTACGTCGCTGGCAAGCCCCACACTGCCCGTCTTCACGCCGAACCAGGGAAAGCCCCCGTTCGAAAGGTCGATTTCCGTCAGCGGCTGCAGCACCTCGCGCGCCTTGGGGCCGACGACCGTGAAGCAGCCGCGCTCATTGGTGACGTTCTTCAAGGATACGCCGCCGTCGGCGGGAAGCAGTCGTGACAGATCGTCGAAATTCCATCGCTCCGCACGCGGCGTCGAGATGAGGTAGAAACTGTCTTCGCCAAGGCGCGCCACCATGTATTCCGCCTGCACGCCGCCTCTCGCCGTGAGGTGATGCGCCAGCACAGCGCGGCCGACCGCCGGCAGCCGGTTGGCGAGGATCCTGTCCAGCCAGGCGGCCGCGCCTGGACCGGACACCTCGAACTTGGTCATCGGCGTCATCTCGACCAGGCCGACGGCGTTGCGCACCGCCTGCACCTCCTCGCCGACGAACACGCCCTTCGCGGTCCAGCGCCAGCTATACTGGTCCTTGGCCTCGACGCCCTCAGGCGCGAACCAGTTGGGCATTTCCCAGCCATTGAGCACGCCCCAGACCGCGCCCAGCTCGGTGAGCCGATCATAGGATGGCGCGGTCTTCTGCGGCCGGGCGGCGGGCATGTCCTGTCCCGGATATTTCTGCTCGGCATGCGCGCCCCAGGCCTCGCGGACCTTCTCGCGCGTCCAGGCCTTGTTGGCGTAGTCGCCGAAGCGGCGCGGGTCGAGGTCGGACGTGTCTAGGCTGTTGCTGCCCTCGACGATCCGCTCCGACAGATAGTAGCCGATCGTGCCGCCCCACAGGATGCCGCCCGGCACGCCCTCGGCCAGCCACACATTGGGCAGGCCCCAGGCCGGTCCCATCAGGGGAAGCTCGTCCGCGGTCATCTGGAAGGGGCCGCGCACATTGGCCTTGATCCCGGCGCGTCCCAGCGCTGGCACGAGTTGCGTTGCCTGCTCCCAATTCCACGACACCGCCTCGAAATCCTCCTCGACGAGGTCGGCGCCGAACCAGGCGGGCACGCCATCTTCGGCGAACAGCTTGAGGTGTTCGGTGCGCTCGTACGGCCCGAACATCAGCCCGTCGCCTTCCTCGCGCAGATAGCCTTCAAAACCTTCATCGCGCAGGATCGGCATTTCGGGCCGCCCGGCACGCTTGCGCTCCATCACCTCCGGCACGGGCTCGGTGATCCAGTACTGATGCAGGATCGGGATGGCCGGGATGTCCAGGCCGAGCAACGCGCCGGTCTGGCGGGCGTAATTGCCGGTCGCGCAGACCACATGCTCGCAGGTGATGTCGCCCTTGTTGGTCTGAACCAGCCACTCGCCACCGGCAGTCCGCTTGAACCCGGTGACCTCGGTGTTGAGATAGACCTTGCTGCCCAGGTCGCGCGCGCCCTTGGCCATCGCGTGGGTCACGTCGGCCGGCGCGATATGCCCATCATCGGGATGGTAGAGCGCGCCCAACATGTGCTTGTTGTCGAGAAGCGGGCATAGTTCCCTCGCCTCCGCCGGCGACAGCAGATGCGCCCGCATGCCCTGGACGTCGGCCACGCTCATATAGCTCTTGAACTCATCCAGCCGGTCTCGGCTGTTGGCGATGCGCAACTGGCCGCTTTTGTGCCATCCGACCGGCTGCCCGGTCTCGGCCTCGAGCCCCTCATAGATCTCGATCGTCTTGTTGATCATCCGGCCGACATTGATGTTGCGGGTATAGGACGGGATGAGGCCCGCCGCGTGCCAGGTCGAGCCGGCCGTCAGTTGGGTGCGTTCGAGCAACGCCACGTCGGTCCAGCCGCGCTTGGCCAGTCCATACAGGATGCCGGCGCCCACACACCCGCCGCCAACGATGACCACTCTCGCATGTGCTTGCATCAAATCACCAGATCCAGACCATTCTTGAACGAGCGCGCCGAAGCTACAGACGGCGAAAGCTCGTGTAACGTCTTCAAAAACTAGGGGTGATGATAAGCTGGATTTATGCAACCGGTACCGGGTCGCGCGCTCCGATCGCGCCACCTGGCTCCGCTGACGGCGGCATAGGCGCGATTGAAACTGGCAGAAGCCGATATCGCGTCAAGTCCCCCTTTTGCCCTCAGGCCTTCCGATGCCAGGGAGCATCTTGCTCAACGGTCTTGCCGGCCCCGGCACGACCCGTTTTGAACCAGTCGATGAATGCCCGCAGTTTCGCCGGCTGGAGGTCACGCGACGGGAAATAGATGTGAAACTGCTGCGGTTCCGGCTCGTATGCGTCCAGCACGCTGACCAGTTCGCCGGTATCTATGGCCTCCTCCTCGGTAACTCGGAATCGCTGGGCCAATCCCAGTCCGGCCCGCGAAGCCAGTGCGAAATGTCCGTTGTCGTCCAGGATGAGGGCTGCCGGGGGATCCAACTGGATGATTTCTTCGCCACGACGCAGCACGAGAGGCTCCAGCCGGCCACTCCCGGGAAAGCGGTAGCGAATGACCGCATGCCGCGACAGGTCTTCGGGCGCCTGGGGCTCGCCGGCCCGAGCCAGATAGTCCTTGCTGGCGAGCATGGACCGACGCAGCGGCGGCCCGAGCGGGACAGAGATCATGTCCAGTTCCAGCGTGCCTCTGAAGCGTATGCCCGCATCGAAGCCGTTGCTGACGATGTCGGTCAGACGGTCGTCCGTCGACAATTCCAGCCGGATCGCCGGGTAGCGCCTGACAAAATCGACCAGCGTCGGCAGGATGCAGATTTCCGCGGCAAGCCTCGACAGCGTAATCCTGAGGTGCCCGGACGGCTCGCCATCCACCTCCCTGACCGTTTCGATAGCCCCTGAAAGCAGACCAATCGGCCCTTCGATGGCTTCCAGCAACTGGCGCCCGCGCTCGGTAAGCCTGACGCTGCGGCTTGTCCGGTCGAAGAGACGTATCCCCATGCGAAGCTCAAGCTGCCGGATCGATTGGGAAACAGCGGATACGGAGATGCCGAGCCGGCCGGAGGCTGCGGTGAACCCACCAACCCGTGCCACCATGCGGAAGACAGGCAACCCCGCCAAAATGCCACTATCCATCGTTAAGTCGACCTTCATGATGCTTCCGGAAATGTGCCTGTTTTAATGGAAGGTTGTCGAGGTTATTTCTCCATTCGGTGCTGAAAACGGAGATTCAACCATGTCACGAGAAGCAGTTGTTCCGTCCGAAGCGCGAGGGATCGCTGCGCCCCGCCGGCCCTTCGGTGAGATGATTGGTGCCCTCGATGACGCTATCGACAGCGCGCTTTCGGATGCGCGCATCGTGGGATGTGTTTTGCTGGTTTCCGAGGGGGGCCGTATCGTGTTCGAGCGTGCCGCCGGCTTGGCCGATCGAGAGACGGGGCGGCCGATGAAAATGGACACGCCATTCCGCTATGCTTCCCTGACCAAGCCGTTCACAGCCATGGCAGCGCTGAAGCTGATCGAGGCGGAAGCGCTCTCTGCTGAAGATCCGGTTGAAAAATGGCTGCCGGACTTTGCGCCCAGGAGAATGGACGGCACGACCGAACAGATAACCGTGGCTCAGCTGATGTCGCACACCGCAGGGCTGGACTACCGCTTCCAGCAGGACAGGAATGGCGCCTACGCAAGAGCCGGCGTCTCCGATGGGCTTGATGACGCGGATATTTCGCTGGCCGAGAATCTGGTCCGCATCGCCTCGATCCCGCTCGGTGCGGCGCCCGGTTCTGTGTGGCGCTACTCGGTCGCCACCGATGTGCTGGGAGGCGTCGTCGAAGCCGTCACCGGAAAACCGCTACCACAGGCAATCGCAGATCTGGTCACTGTTCCGCTCGGCCTGACCGCATCGTTCCGCGCCGATCCCGGCGAACTCGCCACGCCCTATCATGACGGCGAAGCGGCGCCGATAGCCATGGCGGGCGTTACGGAGGTGCCGTTGCCCGATTATCTGGGCTCGTCGATACGGTTCGATCCGTCGCGGATCGGGCGCGACGGTGCTTTCCCATCCGGCGGGGCGGGCATGGCGGGAACCGCGCACGACATGATGCGGCTGCTCGAGGCATTTCGCAGCGGAGATTTCCTGCCCGCGGCACAGCGGGAGGACGCGCGTCGCGCCTGGGTCGGTGCGGAAGCCATGGCGCAAGGGCCGGGATGGGGCTTTTCCTGGATGGGAGCGGTACTTGTCGATCCTGCCGCGGCCAATTCAACTCTTTCCTCCGGGACCGTATCGTGGGGCGGCGTCTACGGGCATTGGTGGTGCATCGACCATCAGCGCGGACGCATCGCCGTGTTGCTCACCAACACAGCCTACGAAGGCATGCTTGGGCTCTTGCCTCAGGGGATCGCCAGGGCGCTCGGCAGCTGATGCGGCTCGTCCCGCCGGAACCAGGAGCAAGCAGCCGCACGATTGATTTTGGCCGGCACGATACACTTGCCCGCAAGGGCAAATTCAGGAGACGGACATGACGGCAATGCTTGATTTTTCCGACCGTGTTGCGCTCGTGGTCGGCGCCAGCAAGGGAATTGGCGCGGAGACGGCCAGAGCGTTCGGCCGAGCCAAGGCTGCGGTTGTGCTCGCGGCGCGGGACCAGTCGGCTATCGACGACGTGGCGCGGCAAATCCAGGCCGCAGGCGGCCAGGCGCTTGCCATCCGGGCCGACGTTACCGATCCCGACAGCATGAAAGCGCTCGTCTCAAGGGCGGTAGACGCGTTCGGTCGCCTCGATGCCGCATTCAACAACGCGACCGACGGGCCAAGGCCCGCGCCGCTCGCGGAGATCGATGTGGAAGCGTTCGACAGAGGCATCCGCACCAACATTCACGGCACGTTCCATGGCATGAAGTTCCAGATCGCGGCCATGCTGGAATGTGGCGGCGGGACCATTGTCAACATGGCTTCAACGGCCGGGGTCGAAGGCGTCTCGGGGCTCTCCGCCTATGCGGCGGGTAAAGCCGGCATTATTGGATTGAGCCGCGTTGCGGCTCTCGACTATGCCGACAAGAACATCCGCGTGAATGTGGTGGCGCCAGGTCCGATCCTGACCCACCATCTGGAAGCAGCCGGCCAGGAGGCGCAACACATGGCCGCGAGGGCCGTCCCAATGGGCAGGCTGGGGACCGTCACGGATGTCGCCAACGCCGTACTCTGGCTTTCATCGCCCTTGTCCGGGTTCATGACCGGAGCGGTCATCCCCGTCGATGGCGGACAGCTTTCCGGCCGTGTCATCAAATCGAACTTCAGGCGCGACACGTGACGCCACGCCCATCAATCTCGCGGCACTGAGGCCAACTGGCATACTGCCTACCCGAATATCCTCTCGCCCTGCTCGTCGATCAGCTGCATGCCTTTCTTGATCGAGATGTCGATGGCATCGTCCAGGCCGGCAAAACGGTCGGCGCGGATGAACTTGTGTTCCTTCATGACGCCGTCGACCTCCTTGGAGACGACGCCGCAGGTCTGGTACTGGCCGTCGGCCTTGTAGGGCGTGGCGCTGATCAGGAAACCCTTGTGCTCGATCTGCTTTGCCGGCGCCGCACTCTTCGGCTCGGCGGCCTCATTGCCACCGCCACCGCCGCCAAAAAGCTTCTTCAGAAAAGACATCGCTCAAACCTCCACTTTTGCCCTGCAATGGCCAGCGCCATTGTCGTCGTCACGATTCATGACGGTGTTGCCTAAACATGGTCGAATGTCACGCCTCGTTCCAGCCCCCTGACGAAAACGGCCACCAGCAGCTCGATCTGCTGCCAGATCTCGTGCGCCTGCCCGCGTACCGATTTCGCCGCATAGCCGCTGGTGACGATGCCATGCACGCTTGACCACAGGGCCCGGGCAGCTATCCGGAGCCGATCCCCATCGAGATCGAAGCCGCCATCGCCGAGCACCCCAGCGATGATCTCGAACAATTGGTCCAGCCGCGCCTCATAGGCATCCGGCTCCGTCGCCAGGGCGCGCCGGCGGTTGAAGGCAAGCAGCGCCGGCCAACTGCCGGGATGCGCCTCGACGAACCGCACATAGGCGCCCGCTAGTGCCAGCAGGCGCTGCCGCGTGTCCTTGACGCCATGGAGTCCGGCCATTGCCGAAGCGCCCGCCGCGCCCAGGCGGTCGAGAAGCCGCATGTTGACGGCACGGTGAACCTCATCGAGATCGGCAAACAGATTGTAGACGGAGCCTACGGCGATCCCCGCCTGCTCGGCGATGGTCCTCGCCTTCAGGTTCTCAGCACCGCCGCTGTCGATGAGCGTTTCGGCGATCGCGAGCACCCGCTCGCTCATCTCTTCCTTGTCCAGCGCCATGCCAGTCCTTCCGAATGCGCATGCCCCAAGCGACGCATGCTGTTTCGAGCCCCGATTTCCTTTCGTTTACCATAGGCCGGAATTCGTGAACAGTGTTCAAAAACATCTTGAACGATGTTCATTTCCTGTTATGTTGATCTCGTGAACATCGTTCATGAAAACAGTTCGAAGGGAGAAGAACATGCTTAGCCTGATCAGAACATTGCTCGACGGCGCCGGTGCCCGCGCCGAGGACGGCCTGAAGGATCGCTTCGCCATAGACCTTCTGGCGCAGCGGATCCGCGATGCCGAGACAGGCCTCGCCGCCGCCAAGCAGACGCTTGCCACGCTGATTGTGCGCCAGCGTGCCGAGCAGGCCAGCCTCGACCAGCTCGACCGCCGCCACGCCGATCTGGAAACACGCACGATCAGCGCACTGGCCGCAGGCAACAACGCGCTCGCCGAAAGCGGCGCGGTGGCCGTCGCCGAACTGGAGAACGAACGCGAAGTCCGCCGCGCCACCGTGCAAAGCCTCGGCGAGAAGACATTGCGGATGCGCGTTTCGGTGGAGCGGGCGCACCGCCGCATCATCGACCTCAACCAGGGCATGATCTCGGCCCGGGCCATCGATGCCGAGCGCAAGGCGCAGTCACGCCTCAACCGCTCCATCGGCCACTCGGCGAGCCTCAACGACGCCGAGGAGCTCTTGGCCCGCATCAAGGCAGGCAGCGATCCCTTCGAGGAAGCCGGCATCCTCGACGAGATCGACGACGAACTGCGTCACGAAGCGATCCGCGACCGCCTTGCGGACGCCGGGCACGGCCCGGCGGTGAAGGTGCGCGCCAAGGACGTGCTCGAGCGCCTGAAAACCATCAACTGAAGACCTGCATTTCCAACCTGATTTCCATCAACCCAGATCCGTCAATCACCATCAAATCAAGGGAGAATTCCAATGAACGCCAATCAGACCTACATCATGTTCAACACCGCATCGGTCGGCGCCGCCTATTTCATGCTGGGCCTGTCGCTGTGGCTGGCGCCGGTCGACCTCGCGACCAAGGGCTATTGGGCCATGGGCATCCTGCTGCTCACCGGCAGCCTGGTGAACCTGGTCAAGTACCGCACCGACGAACGCCTTTCGGCCGAGATGACCGCCAAGATCGAAAAGGCGCGCAATGAAAAGCTGATCAGCGAGTATGTAGGCAAGGAATGATCCGCCTCACCGCTCACGAAAAAAGCCCGGTTCATCCGGGCTTTTTTGTGCTTTGCAGAAGTTGAGTTCTTGCGCTCAGCTACGCGACAACGCTTCCAGCGCCTCGGCCGCCCCCTCGAGGATGCTGATCGCCTCGGCCTGCTTCTCGGCCGGCGCATCGACGATGTCGCCGAGTGCGGCGCGCAGCCGGTGGCGGATGGCGCGGAATTCATCGCGCGCTTCCGAACGGTCGCCACGTCCACCACGACCGCCGCGCCGTCCATCCTCCTCGCCGTCGTCGTTTCCGCCGAACCAGTCACGGGCCTTGGCCATCTTGCGGCCGAAGCGCTCGAGATGTTCGAGCACGCCGTCGATCATCTCGCGATTGTCGGCGAGATGCGCCTGCCCTGCCTCGGTGATGGAAAATACCTTCTTGTTGCCCTCGGCAACCGAGGCGGCATAGCCGGCTTCTTCCAGGAAGGTCAGCGTCGGATAAACCACGCCCGGGCTCGGGCTGTAGATGCCGCTGGTGCGTTCCTCCAGCGCCTTGATGATGTCGTAGCCGTGGCGCGGCGCCTCGGCCAGCAGCGATAGCGTGATCAGCTTGAGGTCGCCGTCGGCCAGCATGCGCCCGGCGCGAAACATGTCGCCCGGGCCGCCGCGTCCGCCGCCCCTGCCCCCGAACGAACCGAAACCGCCGCCGCCCCGGCCGCCGAACTTGCCGGCCATGTGCATGAAAGCGTGCTCTGCGCGTTCGCGAAAATGATGATGTCTGTGCATTGATTGCTCCTTAAGTTGTATCTTACGATATATCTTAATTAGGCGCGCTCGCCAATAAAGTCAAGATATATCTTACGATGTATCGGATAGCGGCGCCAGCCGATCGACCACCAGTTCACGAACACGTGCTGCGCCTTACGAAACAAACACCGCTGCCGCGTCGAATTCTTGGCAAGGCGCGGGCTGAAACAGGCCTGGGATGCGAGCGAGGTAGCGTCATGCCATCAGGAACGGACAGCAAGACCGCATTGGTGCTGGCGGGCGGCGGCAGCCTCGGAGCGGTGCAGGTCGGCATGCTGAAGGCACTTGTCGACGCCGGCGTCACCGCCGACTTCGTCGTCGGCTCCAGCGTCGGCGCCATCAACGGCGCCTACTACGCGGCGGCAGCGACGGTCGAGAACATGACACGCTTGGAAACCCTATGGCGCGGTATCACCCGCAACGATGTCTTCCCGATCAGCTGGCGTTCGTTGCTGGGTTTCGCGCGGCGACGCGATTTCCTGTCCGGCTCGCACGGCATCCGCAATCTGGTCGAGCGGCATCTGCCCTACCGCAATCTCGAGGACGCCCCCATCCCCATCCATGTCATCGCCACCGATCTGCTCTCCGGTGAGGCCGTGGTCCTGTCCAGGGGCAATGCGGCCGACGCGATCGCCGCCTCGAGCGCAATCCCGGTGGCGTTCGCACCGGTGCGCATCGGCGGGCGGTTCCTGATCGACGGCGCCGTCACCTCCAACACGCCGGTCCGCGTCGCCGTCAGCCTTGGCGCGCGCCGCCTCATCGTGCTGCCGACCGGATTTTCCTGCAATCTGCACGCACCGCCGCAAGGGGCCGTGGCCAATGGCCTGCATGCCCTGACTCTGCTGATCGCGCGGCAACTGGTGCGCGAACTCGACACCTTGCCCGGCGACATCGACTATGCGATCGTCCCGTCGCTGTGCCCGCTGGCGGGCTCGGCTTACGATTTCACCCGCACCGCCGCCCTGATCGACGATGCGGAAAAATCGACGCGAAACTGGGTTGGAGCTGGCGGACTGTCAGCACGCGTCGTTCCCGACCAGCTGCGCGCCCATTCGCATCACCAAGCGTAGAGCATGATCCCCAAAAGTGAAAACCAGTTTTTCGGAAAAATCGTGCTCAATCAACTCGATAGAAGCGTATCTCGATTCAAATCGTAAGCCCTACCAGCGGCCCTTGCGCCGGTTCCAGGCATAGAGGAGGTCGGCGAAGCGGTCATAGGCCAGGCGCGTCAGTGGCCGGATGGCCGGGTTGCCGAACAGCGCCGCCAGCCAGCCTTCGCCCGGCGTTGTCGCCCAGACCGCGATCGCAACATCGGCGCCGACCAGCAACCGGCCGTCCGCATCAGTGGCGTGCAACCGGCGGCGGACATCCTCCAGTGAAGCGCCGTATCCGGCAAGCGCCTGCGGCTCCGGATTGATGTCACGAAACGCGATCCGCCCGGCCTTGACCGCTTCGATGAGCCGTCGCTTCTGCCTGCCGATGCCGGCATCGCAGACCGGACAGCGCGTGTTGTACCAGACGGTCAGCTCAGGCTTGGGCATCTGTCAGCCGTGCGTGTGCCGGTGATGCAAATCCGGATAATGCGGATGCCGATGGCGCATCGGTGCATGCTGGTGCCAGTGCGAATGCGGCTCACTCACCAGTCCGTCATGAGCATGCTGGTGGTGCTCGTCATGCACATGGCTGTGCTCGTGCTCCAGCGCCTCATGGTCGTGCTCGTGCTCATGCCTCTCCGACAGATGCAGCCACAGGCCGACCCCCATCAGCAGCCCTGCGATCGCCAACTTTATCGTGATGGGCTCGCCGAGAATGAAGATTGCCAGCAGCGCGCCGATGAAAGGTGCGAGTGAATAATAGGCGCCCGTGCGTGCCGTGCCGAGATGGCGTAGCGCCAGAATGAACATCACCAGGCTAACGCCGATGCCCAGGAAGCCGACGCCGGTCGTGGCCGCGACAATCGACACCGAGGGAAACGAGGCGCCGGCCGCAAGCCCAAGTCCGACATTGACGACGCCCGCCACCAGCCCCTTCAGCATGGCGGTCACCACCGGGTCGGTGGCAGAGATCTTGCGGGTGAAATTATTGTCCAGCCCCCAGGCCAGGCAGGCCCCGGCAACGAGCATCGCGCCGAGATTGAAGGCAACACCCTTGCCTTCCCACGACAGAAGGACCGCACCGGCCAGGATGGCGAAAGCGCCGACAAGCAGGCGTCGGTCGACATTCTCTCGGTAGACCAGCCATGCGATCGCCATCGTCGCCAGCCCTTCGAGGTTGAGCAGCAGCGCGGAACTGGACGCCGTGTTGAGGGTGAGGCCGAACATCAACAGCACGGGCGCGACGATGCCGCCCATGCCGATGGCCAGCGCCAGCCAGGGAATATCCCTGGCGGCCAGTTGCGCTTCGCCGGCATTGGCTCCGCTGCCACGCAGCAGCCGATACAAACCGAGGCCAATGCCTGCGCCGAGATAGAGCAGGCCGGCCAGCATGAAGGGATTGACGCTATCGAGCAGCAGCTTGGACAACGGCGGCGCGGCACCAAACAAAGCGGCCGAACCGAGAGCCAGCGGCACGCCGGGCCAAAGATGCGAATGGGAATGCGCTTGGGACATGATCTCACCCTATCGTGGCGCGCACGTCACTTGCGCATGGCTGCCTTTGGTCCGACGCATTTGTCGTCGCGAAACAGTGCCCATTCTTCGCACAGGCGCCCGTTGGGCAAGCGGCAAAACCCAAAGGCGTTGCCAGCCTTGTCCTTCCGGATCACGAAGCGCCCGCCGATTGCGCCGCAATGGACCGATGCGGGATTGGCCATACCGACCTGTTTTGGCGGGGCAGCGCTGGCGTCGACCGGCATCACCGACCATGCGGCAAGGCTGGCGGCCAATATCGAAATGGTCTTCATCGCGATCTCTCCTGGCTGCAGGCCCAGCATGGCTGAACACGTGTCGAGCGGCAAGCGCCAGACATGTCAGAACGCGTAGCCGAAGCGCTCGAAATCGCGGGCGTAGAGCCGCTCGACGACGGCCTTGGCCTCGTCATCGTAATGCGCACGATAGTCGAAGGGCTCATTGACGTTGACCCGGGGAAGCTTGATGTCCGCGGGCAGGCCGAGCTTTTCGGTCAAGGCGTTGAATTCCTCGGCCAGCGCCTCGAAGCGCAGGATCTGGTCGACGATGACGCTGCCGTCGCGACCGAGGATCCAGCTTGTCTGGTCGACCCGGCTCAACCGGTTCTTGCGTTCGAGATAGCGCAGGAAGGTCCTGAAATCCCAACCCAGCGCCTGGCGATGCCGGCGCCGCGTCGTCTTGCGGCGCAGATGGTGATAATTGGACACGACGAGGTCGAAGGGATTGCGCACCACGGCGAATTTGTAAGCGGTGTCGTAGAGCGGGCCGGGCAGCTTGCGCCTCAGCCAGGCCGCCTTGTCATGCTGGTTGAAATTGGCCTTCTCCGGCGCTTCGGGAACCGGCAGATGCGACAGCAGCCGACGCCACTGCGTCTTCTCCGGCTTCAGGCTCCACCGCCACAGCGCATGCGTGATGGAACTCCCCGCGGTCTTCGGGACATGGATGAAGATGAAATTCTTCTCGAGCGAGAGGAGCATTTCTCCTCAATATCGCCAGATCAGATGCCGTCAAGCCGGCACCTGATCATCGACTATCCAGAAAACCCGCGGATTTGCATTATCCGAGCGAAGAGATGATCTCGCGATATGCAAATTCCGGGAAGGCCTTGAGCGTGCGCGTCCTGACGCTGCCGCCCGAACCCAGCATCAGCGCGAAACGCGCCAGCACCGCGTCATCGGGCGCTTCGACCACCGACACCATGTCGAATTCGCCCATGGTCAGGTAGAACGACTTGAACGAACCGCCCATCTCGCCCAGCTGCTTCTTGGCGGCATCGAGCCGCTTCGGCGAGTCGCGCACATTCTTCGCGCCCTGCTCCGTCCAGTTCATCAGCACGATGTAAGTCGTCATGGCACACCTCTCTCCAGGGCCACGGAGCACGGCACGCAGGCCATGAATTATCGACACGGCCTCGACCGGGGCGGGCTTCCAGGGGTTGTCGCCCAGAAAATGCATCCGACGCGAAATTATCCTCCCACGGCGAACATCCTGCAAGGACTACCGCGCCGGCGCCTGTTGCTGGATCAAAGCGAGCTTGGCCAAGCGGCACGAAGGCGGCGACAAAAGGCGCGCCGATGAACCAGCCGGCGTCAACCGGGGAAAGCCGGTTTATAAACCCGCTCGGTTGAGGCAATCTCCGTCATGGTCGTCGATCTGGCTGATATCCCCGGCCGATGTCAAAGACCGATCCAGCCGCCGGAGAGCTTCATGCGCGAGACCATCGACCTGCCGGAATCGATCGAAAGTCCCGCCGCATGGATCGGCGAGGACATGGCGGAACATCCCGAACATTGGCTGGTCGAACTGGACCCGCGGGACGTCACTGAGCTGGAATTGGCGGCAACCGGCATTCTCGCCCGCACCAAGGATATCGGCAACCTGACCAAGGCCGATTTCCCCCTACCCCGGCTTGCCGGTCATCTTGCCGCTCTTCGCGAAAAACTGATCGCAGGCATTGGGTTCGAGGTGCTCCGCGGTCTCCCGGTCGAGAGATACTCCGCACAGATGGCGGCAACGATCTTCTGCGGGGTTGGCGCGCATCTGGGAACCGCGCGGTCCCAGAATGCCCAGGGTCATATACTCGGCCATGTTCGCGATATAGGCGCCGACGCCAGGGACGCCACGACACGCATCTACCAGACGTCGGAGCGCCAGACGTTTCACACCGACTCCGCCGATGTCGTCGGTTTGCTCTGCCTGCGCGATGCGATGCAGGGTGGCGAGTCCCTGCTGGTCAGCACAGTGACGATCTACAACGAGATGCGCAAAAGACGGCCCGATCTGGTCCGCCTGCTGTTTGATCCGATCGCCACCGACCGGCGCGGCGAGATACCGGAAGGGCAAAAGCCCTATTTCGAAATCCCGGTCCTCAACTGGCATGCGGGATTGCTGACGGGCATCTATCAGCGCCAGTACATCGACAGCGCGCAGCGCTTCCCGGATGCCATGCGGCTGAGCGCGGCACATGTCGAGGCACTGGATCTCTTCGACAGCCTTGCCAATGATCCCCAGCTGAACCTGTCGATGCGGCTTCGGCCCGGCGACTTGCAGTTCGTCTACAATCATGCGCTGCTGCACGACCGCATGGGCTTTCGGGATTGGCCAGACCCGGACAAGCGGCGCCATATGCTGCGCCTGTGGCTGTCGGTTCCCGGCGACCGTCCGCTTCCCGAATGCTTCAGGCAGCGTTATGGCTCGATAGAGATCGGCGACCGGGGCGGCATCATCGTCAAGGGCGCGCAGCTGAACGTGCCGCTGTAGAACAACTCCCGGACAAAACGGCTTTCCGGTTGATGCCTAAACGAAAAAGGGCGCCAGTGGCGCCCTTAGACTCTTTGCGATGGGTAAAACCCAACTCAGCTGTCGAGGAAGCTGCGCAGCTTGCGCGACCTGCTCGGGTGCTTGAGCTTGCGCAGCGCCTTGGCTTCGATCTGGCGGATACGCTCGCGGGTGACCGAGAACTGCTGGCCGACTTCTTCCAGCGTGTGGTCGGTGTTCATGCCGATGCCGAAGCGCATTCTGAGCACGCGCTCCTCGCGCGGCGTCAGCGAGGCCAGCACGCGCGTGGTGGTTTCGCGCAGGTTGGCCTGGATCGCCGCGTCGATCGGCAGGATCGCCATCTTGTCCTCGATGAAATCGCCTAGATGCGAATCCTCCTCGTCGCCCACAGGCGTTTCGAGCGAGATCGGCTCCTTGGCGATCTTCAACACCTTGCGCACTTTTTCCAGCGGCATGGCGAGCTTTTCGGCCAGCTCTTCCGGCGTCGGCTCGCGGCCGATCTCGTGCAGCATCTGGCGCGACGTGCGCACGATCTTGTTGATCGTTTCGATCATGTGCACGGGGATGCGGATGGTGCGAGCCTGGTCGGCGATCGAACGCGTGATCGCCTGCCGGATCCACCATGTCGCGTAGGTCGAGAACTTGTAACCACGGCGGTATTCGAATTTGTCGACCGCCTTCATCAGGCCGATATTGCCTTCCTGGATCAGGTCGAGGAACTGCAGGCCGCGATTGGTGTACTTCTTGGCGATGGAGATGACGAGGCGCAGGTTTGCCTCGACCATTTCCTTCTTGGCGATCGCGGCTTCGCGCTCGCCCTTCTGCACCTGGTTGACGATCTTGCGGAATTCCAGGATTGAGATCGCCGTTTCGGTGGCAAGGTGCTGGATCTCGGCGCGCAGGTCGCGGATCGTGTCCTTCTCGTTCTTGGTGAATTCCTTCCAGCCGCGCGAGGTCAGATTGCCGATCGCGCGCGTCCAGTTGGGATCGAGTTCCGAGCCCTGATACTCCTTCAGGAACTCCTCGCGGCGCACGCCATAGCTTTCGGCGAGGCGCAACAGCTTGCCCTCGTTCTGCACCAGGCGCTTGTTGATGTCGTAGAGCTGCTCGACCAGCGCCTCGATGCGCGCCGTGTTCAGCGACAGCGACTTCACCGCCTTGATCAGCTGGTCCTTCAGCTCCTTCAACCGGCGGTCCTGGCTGGGCGACAGCGTGCCGGCGGCGGCCAGACGGTTCTCGACCTGCTGGTCCTGCAGCTTGCGCAGCTTCTTGTAGGTGTCGGCGATGACGTCGAGCGTCTCCATCACCTGGGGACGCAGTTCCGCTTCCATCGCAGCCAGCGACAGGCTGGCCTCGTCCTCGTCTTCCTCGTCGTCGTCGCCCATGCCGCGCGTATCGGCGCCGACATTGGTGATGTCGTCTTCATCGTCGCGTCCGCGGCGCGGCTTTTCCTCGGCCTTGGGCGCTTCCTCGATGCGCTCGACCACCGGCGCCTGCTTGGCCTCGGGGCCGGCATAGGTCGCTTCGAGATCGATGATCTCGCGCAGCAGGATCTTCGATTCGTTGAGCTCGTCGCGCCAGATGATGATGGCCTGGAAGGTCAGCGGGCTTTCGCACAGGCCCGCGATCATCGTCTCGCGGCCGGCCTCGATGCGCTTGGCGATGGCGATTTCGCCCTCGCGCGACAGAAGCTCGACCGAGCCCATTTCGCGCAGATACATGCGGACCGGATCGTCGGTACGATCGGTCGGCTCTTTCTTGGTGGTGGTAGCGGCAACCGCGGTGCCGGTCTGCTCGGCCAGCTCGTTGGCGTCTTCCTCAGCGTCGGCGGCCGTATCGGTGGCCTCGGCCTCTTCGCCCTGCTCGTCATCCTCGACGACATTGATGCCCATGTCGGACAACATGGCCATCGTGTCCTCGATCTGCTCCGAGGTCACTTCTTCCGAGGGCAGCACCGAGTTCAGCTCGTCCATGGTGACATAGCCGCGCTTCTTGGCGGCCTTAATCATCTTCTTGACAGCATCATCGGAGAGGTCGAGCAGAGGGCCATCTGTGGCGCCTTCGCGTTCGGTCTCGACCTCTTCCTTTTCCTTTGTCGCCATTCTTCTTGTTCTCCAAGCGGCTCAGCATTGAAGCCGCGTACGCTGCCAGACCAGTCTAACTCTATGCGCTTGCTCGGAAACGCACTTCACCGGGCCGGTAACTGCATCAACTCATTTGTTTGGTGCATGTCATTGCCCGAAAACCGGTTTCCACTTTTGAGCGACATGCATTAAGTCCAGATTAACCCTGATATCTGTGGCAGGCGTCCTGCCTGTCCAGTGACCAGCACCTCATATCACTGCATTCCCGTCGGTGCGGGTGGGTTAACGTTTCGAATCGTCCTGATTCCGCCATTCTGCCAGAAGGTCAAGCGCCTCTCGCATGATTCGCCTTAAAAAAGCGAATCAATTACCCGACTTAGCGCGCCGCACACCCGATTGGTTGCACTGGAACGCTCTCACACCTTTACTCTCGTGTTCTAGGCGCGGCCGCCCCTGCCCGAGGACACACCAAATCCTTCGATCAGCGCTTCCGTCGCCTGGACATCCTGAAATTGCGTTTGGATTTCGATCAGATGCCGGAAATTTTCATCCGTGGGATCTGCATCCATAGCCGCTTCTGCCTGCTTCAGCTCCTTATGTAAGGTGCGCGCGCTGCGCTGCAAGTGCAACGCCTGGCTGAAGGCGTCGCGGGCATCCTCGAGGGCCGCGGTTTCCAGCGCCGGCCATTGCCGCGCCCGCCGGATCAGGCCCACCGCCCGTTCCCATATCTCACCCCAGCCGGCGCGCTCGATTGTCGCAATCACAGCGTGGCGGTCATCGGCCATGTCATGCGCCATCGCATCAAGGATGGCCGCATGCAGTCGCATGAGGTCCGTATTGGCGAGGTCGAGAAATTCGATATGGGCGAAATTCTCGTCGATCAGCGCCGGATGATTGACGAGCGCCACTATGATCGTCGCCTCGCGCACCGACATCCCCTCGCTGCCGCGCTTGACCAGCGCCGAGCGGCCGAGGCTTTCGGTGATCGCCGTGCGTCCACCCGCCGCACCGCGCGCGAACTGTCCACCGGCGGCCGGCGTCTTGCCCTGGCCGCGTTCGCCCGTCCTTGCGCCTTGCCCCTGCCTGCTATTGCGCTGGGAGCCGAAGAAATTCAGCACCCGTTCGCGCATCTCTTGCTGGTAATGGTAGCGCAGGCTTTCGTCGCGGATGCGGCTGGTCAGTTCGCGCAGCGTCTTTTCCAGCTCCGCCCGCCGCTCCGGCGTGTCGAACACGCCGCCGGCCGTCTCGCGCATCCACAACAGATCGGCCAGCGGCCGCGCGTCGGCAAGCACGGTGCGAAACGCATCCGGCCCTTCGGCCTTGACCAGATCGTCGGGATCCTTGCCTTCCGGCAACAGGGCAAAACGCACCGAGCGTCCGGCCTGGACCACCGGCAGCGCCATGTCGGCGGCGCGCCATGCCGCCTTGAGGCCTGCCTGGTCGCCGTCGAAGCACAGCATCGGCTCGCCCGACATGCGCCACAACAATTCCAGCTGGTTTTCGGTCAGCGCAGTGCCGAGCGGCGCCACGGCATTCTCGAACCCGGCCTGTGCCAGCGCGATCACGTCCATGTAGCCTTCGACGGCGATGACCGTGCCGCCCTTGGCCAGCGCCTTGCGGGCACGGGCGAAATTGTAGAGCACATTGCCCTTGTGGAAGAGCTCGGTGTCGGGCGAGTTCATGTATTTGGCCAGCGCATCGGGCGCCAGCGCGCGACCGCCAAAGGCGATGATCTTGCCGCGCGAATCCGGGATCGGGAACATGATGCGGTCGCGGAACCAGTCATAGGAGACCGGAATGTCGTCGCCATGGCGCACAAGTCCGCAGGCCTCGATGTCGGCCTTCGGCACGCCCTTGGCTGCGAGGTGCTCCTTCAGCGCGTTGCGGCTGTCGGGCGCGAAGCCCAGCCGGAACGACTGCTGCGTCGCCGGGGTCAGCCCGCGGTCGCGCAGATAGGCGCGGGCTTTCGCCCCTTCCGCGCCCTGCAGCCGCTCCTGGAAGAAGACAGTCGCCATCTCCATGACATCCGTCAGGCTGGCGCGTTCCTTTTCGCGCCGCTCCTCCTGGGCATCGCGAACCGGCATCGGCACGCCCGCCATATCGGCGATCTTCTCCACCGCCTCGGGAAAGCTCATCCCGTCGAGTTCGGTCAGGAACTTGAAATGATCGCCCGACACCGAGCAGCCGAAACAGTGGTAGCGGCCCTTCTTGTCCTCGCAATGGAAGGACGGGCTCTTCTCGCCGTGGAACGGACAACACCCCCAATAGTCGCCGCGCGACGTGTTGGTCTTCTTCCTGTCCCACGCCACGCGCTGGCCGATAACCTGGGAAATCGGCACACGGTCGCGTATCTCGTCGAGGAAGGCGGGTGGAAAGCGCATGGGGAAACTCGGTTCCCCTCCATATAATCACGCCGGAGGTGTCCGACGACCCCTAATGCGGACCTTGCCCGGTTTCCACAGGGTAAAAAGAAAGGCGACCGTCTCCGGCCGCCTCCTTTTTCAATCCAGCGCTAAGCCGGGGACTTACCGTGCGGCGATCGCGCCAAAGATGAGACCGGAGACAACGCCGACCAACAGATAGTCGTTGCCGACGCGGATCCACTCCTGGCCACGGCCGGGACGGTGCAGGCCATAACGATGATAGTCGCGGACCGGCTGGTGGCGCTTCCAGCTGGAGTATTTCTGGCCATTGCGCCAATGGCTGCGCTTGACGGTCTCCTTCTTGATGACGCGCTTCTTCACGTCGCGGTGGTCGCCAGGCCTTTGCCAGTCGACCTGGGTGAAATTCGACTGCGGCGCGACCGGCGCATTCATCGGAGCGGCCTGGCCCTGCAGGGCGCTGGCGGCCAGCATCGAGACGGCCATCACGGAGAGAATAATGCGTTTCATAAGGGATACTCCTTGGTTGTCGATGCCCATGGAATAACGGACGGCCGATGAACCAAAACTGAACGCCAGCATTACGATTGTGTAATGTTTTCATATATTTATGATCTCTAATTCAACACAATTGGAAGCTCGGGCCGCTTATGCGGCAAACCGTCTCCGATACCGTCCACCGGCCTAGGGACGCGGCGCGTCCGAGGCGCGCGACCATCCGCGTAAAAATCCGCTTCCGACACGTCTCGTCGCGCGCCAAACAATCTGTCGCATGGACAAAACTTATTATCCGGCTAATGTAAAATTCGCCTCTTGCTGGTCTTCGCCATGGTCATGATTCGTCCCCTCTCCCATCCTGTCCCGCTTGCCTTGGCGCCCTTGCCGCCAGTCGGCCCCCGGAGGCCGGCATGAGCGGCTCAGTCGTCCTGCTGCACCTTGCCGGTGCGGTGGCGCTGATGCTGTTTGCCACGCGGATGGTGAAGACCGGCGTCGAGCGCGCCTATGGCGACGTGCTGCGCCACAAATTGCGCGCCACCATGCGCAACCCGATCATGGCGGTGCTGGCCGGATGCGGCCTGTCGATCGCCCTGCAAAGCTCCACCGCCGTGACGCTGCTGGTCGGCTCCTTCGCCGGCGCAGGCATCGTCTCCGGCATGTCGGGCCAGCTGGCGGTGCGCGGCGCCGAGATCGGCTCCGCCCTGGTGGTCAAGCTGCTGACCTTCGATCTCACGCTGCTGGTGCCGCTCTGCCTGATCACCGGCACGGTGATGTTCATGGCGACCGAGCGTCGTGACTGGCGCCAGACCGGCCGCATCCTGGTCGGCATCGGCCTGCTGATCCTGTCGCTGGAAATGATCGGCCAGGCCTCCGAGCCGCTGCGCAACAGCCAGCTGCTGCCGGTCATCCTCAATTACTTCTCCAGCGACTCGATCACCGCCTATCTGCTGGCGGCATTGATCACCTGGCTGTTCCAGTCGAGTATCGCGGCGGTGCTCTTGATGGCCACGCTGGCCGGCCGTGGCCTCATCACCCCCGAACTCGGCCTCGTCCTCATCCTTGGCGTCAATCTCGGTTCGTCGCTCATCGCGCCGATGCTCACCCGTTCGGCAGGGCCGGAGGTGCGTGTCGTGCCGATCGGCAACCTCCTGATGCGCGGGCTCGGTTCACTGATCATGCTGATCCTGTTCATGATCTTCAAGCCGCATGTGGGCTTCCTCGGCGCGACGGCGTCGGACCAGATCGTCAACGCGCACATCCTGTTCAACGTCATCATCCTGCTGGCAGGCCTGCCGCTGGCCGGTGTCGTCTACCGCACTTCCGAAAAGATCGTGGCGCTCGGCACCAAGCCGGCGCCGGCCGCCTCGATCGACGTCGTCGAACTGTCGGCGCTCAACGAAAGCGCGCTCGACGTGCCGAGCCAGGCACTGGCCAATGCCACGCGCGAGGTGGTGCGTGTCTGCGAGACGGTCGAGATCATGCTCAAGCGCATCATCGAACTCTACGAGAGCGCCGACTCCGACAAGATCAAGGCGCTGGCCGCGCTCGACGACCGCGTCGACAGGAAGCATGCGGCGATCAAGCTCTATCTGGCCAAGGTCACCAGGAACCCGCTCACCGAGGACGAGGCGCTGCGCTGCCAGGAATTGATCGGCGCCTGCGTCAAGCTCGAGCAGGTCGGCGACATCATCGTGCGCAACATGCTGGTGCATGTGAAGAAGAAGCTCGAGCGCGGCCTGGAATTCACACCCGAGGGCTGGAGCGAGCTTTGCGCCTTCCATGCCTCAGTGCTGGCCAATGCACGGCTTGCCTTCAACGTTCTGGTATCGCGCGACCCCGAGACCGCCCGCCAGCTGGTGTTGGAAAAGGACCAGTTGCGCGACCGTGAGAAGGAAACCAGCGCCAGCCATTTCGTGCGGCTGCGCGACGGCACCGCCAAGAGCGTCGAGACCTCATCCATCCACCTCGACACCATCCGCGACCTCAAGCAGATCAACTCGCTGCTGGCCTCGATGGCCTACCCAGTTCTGGAAGAGCGCGGGCTGCTGACGGGATCGCGGCTGAAGGCAAGCTGAGGCTCACTCTTGCCTTCTCCCCTTGTAGGCCCGTAGGAACAGGAGGACTCTCTGCCCCCGCCGGCAAAATAGATTTGCGCCGTTTCCACTGAAAAGACTAAGCATGGGGGCGCGGGCTTTCGGAGGAAATCGTTGGATACCCATTCGCGCAGTTTCGCCAAGGCGCTGTCCTGGCGCGTCACCGGCACCATCGACACGCTGATCATTTCCCTCGTTGTCACGGGAAGCATCAAGCTCGCCGCCGCCATCGGCGTGACCGAGGTCTTCACCAAGTCGATGCTTTACTATTTCCACGAACGGGCGTGGCTGAGAATCCCCTACGGGCGCAGGCTGCAGCCCAGCGGCGACAAGCTCCCCTGAAACGGGATATCCTTGGCCAAAGATTGGGGGGCACCGATGCCAGGCCTGGACTCGCTCGAAAGTGACATGAAGGCATGGCGGCACGATCTGCACGCCCATCCCGAATTCGGCTTCGAGGAAAAGCGCACCGGTGCCTTCGTGGCGCAAAAGCTCCGGGAGTTCGGCCTCGATGAGGTGGTGGAAGGCGTCGGTGGCACCGGCGTCGTTGGAACGTTGCGGCGCGGCACCAGCAACCGCGCCATCGCGTTGCGCGCCGACATGGACGCGCTGAAGATCGCCGAACAGGGCGCTCATGCCTACCGCTCGCGCACGCCGGGCCTGATGCATGCCTGTGGGCACGATGGCCATACCAGCATGCTCTTGGGTGCCGCGCGGCTGCTCGTCGATGAAGGCGGCTTCGACGGCACGATCCGTTTCATCTTCCAGCCGGCCGAGGAGTGGGGCAAGGGCGCGCTGGCCATGCTCGATGACGGGCTGATGCGGCGCTTCCCCTTCGACGAGATCTACGGCCTGCACAATATGCCGGGCATTCCGGTCGGCCACTTCCAGACCCGCACCGGTCCGCTGATGTCGGCGGAGGACAATTTCGAGATCACGCTGCGCGGCGTCGGCGGCCATGCGTCGCGGCCGCAGCAGGGCAACGAGGTTCTCGTTGCCGCCTGTGCGCTTGTCACCAATCTGCAGACCATCGTGTCGAGACGGCTGAGCCCAACCGACATCGCCGTCGTATCGGTGACCGAACTCGTCACCGACGGCACCCGCAACGCCCTGCCCGGCCTCGCCCGCATCCTCGGCGACGCGCGCAGCTTTCGCCCCGAAGTGAGCGCCGAGATCGAAAGGCAGATGCGCATTATCGCTGAGGGTACCGCGCTCGCCTACAACTGCGCCGTCGAAACCATCTACACCCGCGAATTTGTGCCGCTGATCAACGATACCGAAGCCGCAGATGCGGCAATTGCGGCGGCGGCCACCGTCTTCGGCGCCGATGCGACCAGCGGCACGTCCGAGCTGAACACCGCGTCCGAGGATTTTGCCCGCTTCCTCGACCACGTGCCGGGCTGCTTCGCCTTCATCGGCAATGGCGAGGCGTCCGCGCCGCTGCACAATCCGACCTTCGACTTCAACGATGCCGCGCTCATGGGCGGTATGCGCTTCCACGCCGCGATCGCGCGCCGGCGCCTGCCCGTCAGTTGACTGGCCTCACACCGCCGGATCCCGATCAAGAAAAGCTAAAGCGGCGTCGACAATTTCTGGATTGCCCACAACACGCATTCGTGATCTGAGGCGCTTCGCTCAGAGCAATTCCAGGAAAAGTGTGAAACGGTTTTCCGTCCGGAATTGCCTCAAAACAAAGACATAGAGTGGTTCGGCGTTTCCGTGAAACGATGAACGGCTCTGAGGAATGCCCGCATCATGTCGCTTCCCCTCATCGCCCTCTTCATCGCAGCTTTCGCCTTCGGCACCACCGAATTCGTCATTGCCGGCGTCCTGCCGCAAGTCGCTGAAGGGCTGGGCGTTTCGGTGCCCTCCGCCGGCTACCTCGTCTCCGGCTACGCGTGCGGCATCGCCATCGGCGGCCCGCTGCTGGCGCTCGCCACCAAGAGGCTGCCGCGCAAGACCTTGCTGCTCGGCCTCGCCGTCGCCTTCACCATCGGCCAGGCCGCCTGCGCACTGGCGCCCGACTTCACCTCCATGTTGCTGCTGCGCATCGCGGTCGCCGTGGCGCATGGCGCCTATTTCGGCGTCGCCATGGTGGTGGCCGTTGGCTTGGTCCGTGAAGACCAGCGCGGCATGGCTGTCGCCGTCATCCTGTCGGGCCTCACCGTCTCCAATGTCATCGGCGTGCCCGCCGGCACGGCGATCGGCAACATCTGGGGCTGGCGCGCGACCTTCTGGGTGATGTGCGCGCTGGGCGTCGCGGCAACGCTCGCCATGGCAGCACTTCTGCCGCGCACCACGGGATCGTCCACGAAACATGTCGGCCTCGCCCGCGAGGTCCGCGTGCTGGCGCGCCAGCAGGTCTGGACCTCGCTGATCCTGATGCTGATGCTGATGATCGGCCAGTTCGGCCTCTTCACCTACATCACCCCGACGCTGCTGGAAGTCACCGGCCTCGACGAGAACCTGGTGCCGTGGGTGCTGCTGCTCAACGGCGTCGGCGCCACCATTGGCGTCTTCCTGGGCGGAAAACTCTCCGACTGGAAGCTGATGCCCTCGCTCATCACCATGCTGGTCCTGCAGACGGTGACGCTGGCAGTGATCTACGCCGTCAGCCCCTATCCGGTGCCGATGATCGTGGCGATCGTCATCTGGGGTGGCCTCAATTTCTCGATCGGCACGCCGATCCAGACCCGCATCCTGTCCTGGACGGCGGATGCCTCCAACCTCGCCTCCTCGCTCATCCCTTCGGGCTTCAATGTCGGCATCGCGCTCGCCGCATCGCTGGGTGCCGCCATGCTCAATGGCGGCTACGGCTATCGCAGCCTGCCATTGCTCGGCGCCTTTGCCATGCTGGTCGCCGTCATCGTCGCAGTCATCTCCCATGTCTGGGAAGGCCGCAGCAGCGCCAGCCCGCCGGTGCCCGCCGCGGCCGAATAGCGCACGACCCGGAACCAAGGGGCCGAAGCAAGAGGTGGGAACCGGTTTTGCTTCGCTGAGAGAGCGGACGATCCAAATGAGAGACCCTCAGTTGGCAACGTCCCAGCGCGCCTTCCATTGTTCCACTATAGCCACTGCTGTGGCCAACATCTCGTCCAATTGCGAAACCGGCCCGGTCCACGTCCGCTGCATCTCCATTTCCGTATCATCGCAAGTGTCGATTGCTCTTGCGAACACGGCGATCTCGTAAGGGCCAGGGAGATCGATGGAAATCTGAAAGCACTCAAATGGTCGAGTGCCGCCAATATGAAAAAATCTCGCTGGCTTGCCTGCCCACTCGGTGAACAGAGTTGAGCCTGTAGCCTTCACCCAGAGGTCGATGATGCGATCCACATCGGCATACGTGGTCATGCCCAAGAGTATGCAGTTCGCTCACCGTCTGCAACGGGTAGCCCTCAGCCGCGCCAGCGCAACAGGCGCATGGCGTTGGCGGTGACCAGGACGGTGGCGCCGGTATCGGCCAGGATCGCCGGCCATAGGCCGGTAATCCCGGCGATCGTGGTGACTAAAAACACCGCCTTCAGCCCGAGCGCCACGGTGATGTTCTGGCGGATGTTGGCCATCACCGACCGCGACAGCCGGACCATGCGCCAGACATCGGTGACCCGGCCATGCAGGATCGCCGCGTCCGCCGTCTCCAGCGCCACGTCCGTGCCGCCGCCCATGGCGATGCCGATGTCGGCGGCGGCAAGCGCCGGCGCGTCATTGATGCCGTCGCCGACCTTGGCGACCTTCAGCCCCTCGCGCTGCAGTTCGCCGACGATGCGCTGCTTGTCCTGCGGCAACAGTTCGGCGCGGGCCTCGATGCCGAGCGAAGCGGCGATCGCCTCTGCGGTGCGGCGGTTGTCGCCGGTCAGCATCACCGCGCGGATGCCCCCGCCCTTCAGCGCCGTGATGCCGGCCGCGGCATCCGGCCTCGGCTCGTCGCGCATGGCAATCAGCCCGGCCACCGCGCCATCGGCCACCAGCACGGAGACAGTCTTGCCCTGGCCGTTGAGGCTCTCGATGGCAAAGCGCTGCGCCTCGGTCATGTCAGCGCGTTCCGCCGCGGCCTGGCCGGAGCCGAGGAAGACCGCGACGCCGCCAACGCTGCCTTCGACGCCCTTGCCCGAGATCGCCTTGGCCGCCAATGCCGGCGTCACCTTGATCTTCTCGGCTTCCGCCTTGCCCAGGATCGCCACGGCCAGCGGATGACTGGAGCCCTGCTCAAGGGAGGCCGCCAGCGCCAGCGCGTCACGCTCGTCGCGGCCATAGGCCACCACATCGGTGACCACGGGCTTGCCCTGCGTCAGCGTTCCCGTCTTGTCGAAGGCGACCGCCGTTATCTTCGAAAAACCTTCCAGCACCGAGCCGCCCTTCATCAGCAGCCCGCGCCGTGCGCCCGTCGCCAGCCCTGCGGCGATTGCCGCCGGCGTCGAGATGACGAGAGCACAGGGGCAGCCGATCAGCAGGATCGCCAGGCCCTTGTAGATCCATTCGTTCCAGTCGCCGCCCATGAGCAGCGGCGGCAGCAGTGCCACCAGCCCGCCGACCACCAGCACCGCCGGCGTGTAATAGCGCGAGAAGCGGTCGATGAAGCGCTCGGTCGGCGCCTTGGCCTCCTGCGCTTCCTCCACCAGGCGCACGACGCGGGCGATGGTGTTGTCGGAGGCGGCAGCCGTCACCCGCACCTTCAGCACGCCATCGGTGCTGATCGTGCCGGCAAAGACCGTTTCCGCAACGCTCTTGCGCTTGGGCGTGCTCTCGCCGGTCACCGGCGCTTCGTCGATGTCGCTCGAGCCCTCGATGATCTCGCCATCGGCCGGAATGCGGTCGCCCGGCCGCACCACGATGATGTCGCCAACGCCAAGCTGTTCGGCGGGAATCTCGACGGTGCCGCCCGCCCGCTCGACAAGCGCCACCTTCGGCACGAGGTCTGCAAGGCCCTGGATGCTGGCCCGCGCCCGGCCGGCAGCGACGCCTTCCAGCATCTCGCCGATGAGGAACAGCACCACCACGGCGGCGGCTTCTTCCGTCGCGCCGATCATCACCGCGCCGACCGCGGCAATGGTCATCAGCATCTCGATCGAGAACGGCGTGCCGGCCAAGGCCGCCATCAGCGCGCGCCGGGCGATCGGCACCAGGCCAACCAGCAGCGCCGCGAGGAAAGCCCAGCGCTCGGCCACGGGGAACAGATGGCCGATTGCATAGGCAGCGAGAAGTGCGGCCGCGCAGCCCAGCGTCAGCATCGCCCGGCGGGAGCGCCACCATGCCTGCCCCGGTTCGGCATCGTTGTGGAGATGTGTGGAGCCGGCGGCCTGCTGGCCGGCCGGCTTGACGCCGTGATCGTGGCCCTTGTGATCGTGACCCTCATGATCGTGATCGTGGCCCTCATGGTCATGATCACGATGAGCGTGGTCATGTGCCTTGGCTGTCGACGCGTGCCCGCCGGTCCTGGCTTCGGCCTTGACGATGCCGTAGCCCAGCCGCGCCACCTGCTGCAGCACCTTGTCCTCGGGCAGCGGCCCGCCGTGACTGACCGTCATCGAGGCGCCGGTCACCGAAACCGAGACGTCGGCGACACCATCCAGACGGCGCACCGCCGTATCGATCTTTGCCGCGCAAGAAGCACAATCCATGCCGCCGATCTTGAACCGTGTCTGCTTGAGAGGAGCAGTCATCACATCACCTGTCTGTTTTTCACCGCGCGACGTGCCGCCGCATGGGTCTTGAATCCCGATGACAGGCAATGTAATTCCTCTAGTCACTAGAGCTTCAAGAGGAAAAATTATGTTTTCGATCGGAGATCTCTCTCGCCGCACCGGGGTCAAGGTGCCCACCATCCGCTACTACGAGCAGATGGGCCTGGTCGCCGCGCCCGAACGCTCTGAAGGCAACCAGCGCCGCTATGGCCGGCAGGAACTGGAGCGGCTGGCCTTCATTCGTCACGCCCGCGATCTCGGCTTCGCCGTCGAGGACATCCGCGCGCTGATCGAGCTCAGCTTCCATCCCGAGCAGCCCTGTGGCCACGCCGACAAGATCGCCGAGGAACAGTTGATCTCGGTGCGCGAAAAGATCGCCCAGCTGAAGCGGTTGGAAGCGGAGCTTGAGCGCATCGCCACTTGCTGCAACGGCAAGACGGTCGGCGACTGTTACGTCATCCGAGCGCTCTCCGACCACGCGCTCTGCGCCGACGAGCACGCCTGACACTTTAATTCGACAGGGCGATTCATTTTCACCGGGAAAGGAGGTAATCGCCTGAAAAGAATCGAACTTCGGCAAGGCAGGGAAGACAGATGAAAGTTTTCATCAGCGCGGACATAGAGGGCACCGCCGGCATAGCGGATTGGGACGAGGCGCTGAAGGAAAGACGCGATTATTCGGAATTCCGCGAGTTGATGACGGCCGAGGTGGTTGCCGCCTGCAAGGGCGCCCGAGCCGCCGGCGCCAAGGAGATCCTGATCAAGGATGCGCACCAGACCGCGCGCAACCTGATCGTCTCGAAGCTGCCCGACTATGCCAGCATCGTGCGCGGCTGGAGCGGCCATCCCCATGTCATGATGTTCGGCCTCGACAGAAGTTTCGATGCCGCACTTTTCACCGGCTATCACGCCAAGGCCGGCACCGAGGCCAACCCGCTCGCCCACACGATGAACGACCGGATTTCGCGGCTGATCATCAATGACGAGGTCGTTTCGGAATTCACCGTCAACGCCTATACATCAGCACTGCTCGGCGTCCCGCCGGTGTTCCTGTCGGGCGATCGCGGCATATGTGACGATGCGCGTGCGCTGGTGCCGGCAATCGGCACGGTGGCGGTCAGCGAGGGCTTCGGACGCGCCGCGCTGTCCATCTCGCCCGCGCGTGCGATCGCCGAGATTCGCGAGGGCGTGGAAAAGGCGCTGTCGCGCGACCTGACGGCGTGCCGCCTTGACCTCCCCAAGCATTTCGACGTGGAGATCGAGTTCAACAATCCAACCGACGCCTACCGCGCGAGCTGGTATCCGGGGACGGAGCATCCGCGCGAGCGCACCTTGCGCTTCGTTTCTGACGACTATTTCGAAGTGCTGCGCGCGCTCCGCTTCCTTACGGTGTGACGCCTCCGGCTGAGTTGGCCGCCGCTTCCCAGAAACGGTTGGCGATCGGGCGCGCGCCATCGGCGTGGCGGTAGAGGCGTATCTCGGTTGTCAGTTCCCAGTCGGGATCGACGGAGGCCGGCACCAGCGCTCCATCAGCCAGTTCTGCGGCGACCAGCCGTTCCGGCAGCCACGACACGCCCCACCCGGCGAGCGCCATCGCCTTGTGGCCGATGCAGATGGTGTTCTCATGCGTAGTGTTGCGCGCGAAGGGCTGGCGCTTGGCGAACAGCTTGTTCAGCGCCATGCCGAAAAACGAGAAGTCGCCATAGTCGATATAGGGCAGCGGCGTGTGCGTCTTCAGCGCGTGGTCGAGCAGCGGCCCGTGCGGATGCGGCGCCGCCACCGGTTTCACCTTCTCCGTGCCCAGCACAAGGAACGAAAAGCGCGAGCTGTCGAGCAGGAACGGTACCGAGGGATGAAAATAGGTGAGCAGGAAATCGCAATTGCCGTCGAGCAGCGTGTCGATGTTCTCCTCGATGCCGCCCTTGTCCGGGCTGACATGCGAGCTGAACAGTGGCAGGTGCGCGCGCATGTCGTCCAGCCATGCGGGCAGGAAGGTGACGGTCAGCGTGTGCAGCGCCGAGAATGTCACCCTGTGCTTTTCCGCCTCGTGGCGCGGGCGCAGCGAATCCCGGTTGCGATGCATCGTGCGTATGGCGTCCTCGGCCATCGGCAGGAAGCGCACCCCTTCCGCCGTCAGCGTGATGGGAAAGGTCGCCCGGTTGACCAGCGTAGCTCCCATCCAGCCTTCGAGTTGCTTGATGCGCCGGCTGAAGGCCGGCTGCGTCACGCCGCGCAGATAGGCAGCCCTGGAAAAGCTCAGGCAGCCCGCCAGGCAGCAGAAATCCTCCAGCCATTTGAGTTCCATGAAATCCAATCTCCCGCGTCTTCCGCACACCCGTATAGCGGCGTTTCCAGAGCCGGTGCAAATCCCATGCAAAAAATGCATAAGCTTGAAGAAACATGGCATTGGCCATGGTTCTTCCATGCCACTAGCGTCCGGCCACATCATCAAACCGGGAATGATCGTGGCGCGCGAAGTCTATGTGGAAGGCAGGTTCGTCAGCGAGGACGAGGCGACAGTCTCGGTCTTCGACAGGGGACTGCTGTTTGGCGACAGCATCTATGAGGTGACCGCGGTCATCGACGGGCGCCTAATCGACAACGATCTCCATCTGGCGCGGCTTGAACGCTCGCTTGGCGAACTCGAAATCCCGATGCCGCTCTCGCAAGAGGCGATCGTCGAGGTCCAGACCCAGCTGATCGCCCGCAACCACCTGCGGGAAGGTGTCATCTACCTGCAGATCAGCCGTGGCATCGCCGACCGCAATTTCGGCTATGCCGAAGACATCAAGCCAACTTTTTTCGCCTTCACCCAGGCCAGGGATATCAGCGACACGGCGGCACTGCGCGACGGCATCCGCGTCGCCATCGTCGACGACCAGCGCTGGGCGCGGCGCGACATCAAGACGACGATGCTGCTGGCGCAGGTCCAAGCCAAGCATGTCGCCGCGCAACGCGGCTGCAAGGAGGCCTGGCTCGTCGAGGACGGCTTCGTCACCGAGGGCGCCTCCTCCACCGCCTATATCGTCACCGCCGACAACCGCATCGTCACCCGCGCCAATTCGCGCGCCATCCTGCCGGGCTGCACGCGCCGCGCCGTCATCACGGTCGCCGATGAGCTGAAGCTGGCGGTCGACCAGTCACGCTTCACCGTCGAAGAGGCGCAGAACGCGCGCGAGGCTTTCCTGACCAGCGCCTCGAGCCTGGTGACCCCGGTGATCGAAATTGCAGGCCACACGGTCGGCGACGGCAAGCCCGGACCGGTCACGCGGCTCCTGCAGAAGACCTATCTGGACCTGGCATTGGGGAGCCCTGCCCCGGTTCAGTAGGAAACGTCCAGCAACGACAATCAACAATGGGAGAAGAGAGAATGAAGTCCTGGAAATACGCATTGTGCGCCTCCGCCCTGGCGCTGGCGAGTGCTGCCCCGGCCATGGCCGAGACCCACGGCTATGGCGACTGCCAGGTGACCGGCGAGCGCGGCACCGACAAGATCACGCCGGCGGTCGCCGGCCAGTTCACCGTCATCATCAACCTGCCGGCGGTCGGCCAGTTCAACGGCGACACGCCCGACACGATCAAGGACGGTTACGAGTTCTGCATGGCGGTCAACATCGCGCACCGGCTCGGGCTCGACACGGTGAAACTGGTCAACGCCTCCTTCGATTCCATCGTTGCCGGCCAGAACAAGGACTATGACATCGCCCTGGCGCTGATCTCGGTGACGGAACCGCGCAAGAAGGTCGTCGATTTCTCGGTGCCCTACATACAGTCGGACAATGGCGTGGCCGTGAAGGCCGGTAACACCATCACCGAAGAAACCATCAAGACCAGCCGTGTCGGCGTCCAGGCGGGCACGACACTGGTGCAGTTCGCGCAGGAGACCCTCAAGGCCAAAAGCGTCGATGTGTTCGACGACACCGCCTCGATGTTCACGGCGGCAGCCGCCGGCAAGGTGGACGCGGTGATGACCGATCTCGGCATCGTGCTCGGCCAGGTGGCGAATTCCAACGGCAAGCTGGCGGTCGTCGGCAAATACACCACCGACCGGCCAACCGCCGGCATCTACCCGAAGGGTTCGCCGAACGGAGCGGTCATCGACAAGGTCATGACCGACCTGCAGAAAGACGACACGCTGAAGAAGCTGGAAGCCGCCTATCTGCTGCCATCCTGGGGTGGCCTCTCACCCGACAGCGTGCCGACCTGGAAATACTAATGTCGATACCGGCAGCTGAATCGGGAAGCGAGCGCGCCAGCCAATGGCGCGCCCGCAGCAAGGTCCGCACGCATGGCAGGCGGGCCTGGGTGGCGCTCGGCGTGGCTGTCGCGACGTTCCTCGCCATTGCCTATACCTCCCTGCACATCGCCGCCTATGTGATGGAACAGGGCTGGCCGAATGTGCCCGTCCAGATCGTGTCGGCACTCGCCTGCGTGCCGCCGCTATGGGTCATCGGGGTTGCCTGGCGCGCTGTCAGGCTGTCCGCGCGCGCGGCATCATCGAATGACGTACATGCCGGCCGCGAACTCGGGTCGATGTCCTCAGACGTGTCCTGGAACGCCCTGTCCTATTCAGTGGCGCTCCTCATCATCTGCGCCTTCGCCTGGTTCCTGGTGGTCAACGATGCCGCCGTCAGCCGGACGTTCTTCGATCTCGACCTGATCTGGAAGTCGGCCTGGACGATCGTCAAGGCGTTCGGCACCAACATCTCGATCTTCTTCTTTTCCGCGATCCTGATCCTGGTCTGGGCGCTTGTCGTCGCCATCGCCCGCACCTTGCCCGGCAAGGCCGGCCGCCCGATCCGCACGCTGGCCATCATCTATGGTGACCTGTTTCGCGGCCTGCCAGCCATCATCACCATCTATCTCATCGGCTTCGGCCTGCCGCTGACCGGCCTTCCCATCCTGAAGGATCTGTCCTCCAACGCCTATGCGATCATCGCGCTGACGCTGACCTATGGCGCCTACACGTCCGAGGTCTATCGCGCCGGTATCGAGAGCGTGCATCCGAGCCAGATCGCGGCGGCGCGCTCGCTGGGCCTCTCCTATTTCAGGACGATGCGCTACGTGGTCATTCCGCAGGCAGTGCGCGGCATCATCCCTCCGCTGATGAACAACTGCATCAGCCTGCAGAAGGACACCGCACTGGTCGCCATCATCGGCACCATCGATGCCTTCAACCAGTCGAAGATCGTCGCCAGCAACAACTTCAACCTGTCGGCGGTGACGACGGTGGCGCTGATCTTCATCCTCATCACCATCCCGCAGGCTCGCTTCGTCGACCGGCTGATCGAGCGGGATCGTCGCAAAATGCGCTCGGGCTCATGACGGGCGGGGAGTGAAACACATGGCATTGGTCGAGATCGACAAGGCCTACAAGCGCTATGGCACGGTCGAAGTGCTGAAGGGCATTTCGCTGGACATCGAGGAACACCAGGTGGTCTGCCTGATCGGCCCTTCGGGCTGCGGCAAGTCCACGCTGCTGCGCTGCATCAACTGCCTGGAGCCCATCCAGGGCGGCGAGATCAGGCTGCATGGCGATCGCGTCACCGGCCCGGGCGTCGACCTCGACCTGCTTCGGCGCGAGATCGGCATCGTCTTCCAGAGCTACAATCTGTTCCCGCATATGAGCGTCATCGAGAACGTCACGCTTGGGCCGGTCAAGGTGCTTGGCATGCAGCGCAACGCGGCTACGGACAAGGGCATGGCGCTGCTCGAACGAGTCGGCCTCGCCGCCAAGGCGCGGGAATATCCCGACCGCCTGTCCGGTGGCCAGCAGCAGCGCGTGGCCATCGTGCGCGCGCTGATGATGGACCCTGCCCTTCTATTGCTCGACGAGATCACTTCGGCGCTCGATCCCGAACTCGTCTCGGAAGTGCTGGACATCGTGCGCGACCTCGCCACCAAGGGCATGACCATGGTGCTGGCGACGCATGAAATGGGATTTGCGCGCGAGGTTGCTGACAAGGTCTGTTTTCTGCAGGAAGGGCTCGTCTATGAGGAAGGCCCGCCCTCGCAGATTTTCGGCAACCCGCAGGGTGAGCGGACCCGCGCCTTCCTGAAGCGGATCATCGACGCTGGGCGTTTGTGATAGTGACGCAATTCCGGACGGAAAACCGTTTCACTCTTTTTCTGGAATTGTTTTGGGAGCAGGCATGACAAGAACCGTCGGTGATTTCGGCCTGGCCTGCGGCATCCTGCCGGCCGGCGCGAAGAATTCCATCACCGACGTGCCCGGCGTGCGGGTCGGCCATTGCACCCTGCGCGATGGCGACATCAACACCGGCGTCACCGCGATCCTGCCACATGATGGAAACCTGTTTCGCCGGAAAGTGACGGCGGCCGCTCATGTCATCAACGGCTTCGGCAAGACCGTCGGCCTGACGCAGGTGCAGGAACTCGGCACCATCGAGACGCCGATCCTGCTCACCAACACGCTCTCGGTCGGCACCTGCGCCACCGCGCTGATCCGCGACGCCATCCGCCAGAACCCGGATATCGGCCGCGCGACCGGCACCGTCAATCCGGTGGTCGGCGAATGCAATGACGGCCCGCTGAACGACATCCAGGCGCTGGCGATCGCCGAGGAACACGCCCTTGCCGCACTTGCAGACGCCCATGACGGCGCGGTCGAACAGGGCAATGTCGGCGCCGGCACCGGGATGAGCTGCTTCGGCTTCAAGGGCGGCATCGGCTCGGCCTCCAGGAAGTTCAAGCTGGACGCTGGCGACCATCACCTTGGCGTTCTCGTCCTGTCGAATTTCGGCAGGCGCGGAGACCTCGTCCTGCCCGACGGACGCCGCCCCGATCCAAGGCAAACGACAGAGGCTGAACGCGGCTCGATCATGATCGTGCTGGCAACCGACGTGCCGCTCGAACACCGCCAGCTCGAGCGCGTGGCGCGCCGCACCGGGGCCGGCATCGCAAGGCTCGGCTCTTTCTGGGGCCATGGCAGCGGCGACATCGCCATCGCCTTCAGCACCGGCAACACCGTCGACCACGACGAAACCCGCGATCTCGTGCCGCAGATGACCTTGAACGAAGCGCGCATCGACCTGCTTTTCCGCGCGGCGGCGGAGGCCACGCAGGAGGCCGTGCTGAGCTCCATGCTTTCCGCTATCGCGTTCACAGGCAGAGGCGGCACGCATCGCACGTCGCTGGCCGACTGGCTGGATGGTCAGTCACGGGCCGGATAGGCCGAGCCGGCGCCTACAACTCGATCCGGAACCTTAAACTCTCGACACCGCCATAGGCGGCGTCCTCGAAAAACCTCCCGACGAGCTTGCCGCCATTGGCTAGGATCACCTTGTGCGAGGCCGGATTGCCTGGCTTCGCGGTGATCTCGACATGGGGCAGGCCGACCGCCCTCGCCTCGTCCAGCATCAGCCGCAGCGCCTCGGTCGCATAGCCGCGCCGCTGCTTCCATGGCACCACTGCATAGCCGATATGGCCGAGCACATGCGGCGGCAGTTCCGCCGTGCCGGGCTGCCAGCGAAAGCCGATCGAACCGGCTGCCTCGCCGTCCCAGATCCAGCGCCGGAAGCCCGGCAGGCGCGGCACCTTCGTGCCGTCCGGCAACGTCAGCGGCGGCCCCTTGGCCTCGGGATCATCGAGGCTGGCGAGAAACGCCGCGGGGTCCGCCTCGATGGCGGCCAGCTGTTCGCGCGTCGCTTCCTCCAGCCGCACATTGTCCGGCGACCAGCCACGCTCGAGCGCGGCCTTGTAGGAAGGCAGGTGTTCAAGCGCGGGTTTGACGATTTCGACCATTTGGACAGCAGGCGTCGCGGAGAGCAACACCGGCACACTAGCAGCGTTACCAGCGAAGGAACGTGCCACGAGGGCACAGTTTCTTACGACAAGGCCGCGTTCCATCGCTGAAAACGCGGCCTCATTAGTAAGCTTTTGGAGAAGGCACCCGGCGCGGCCAGTGTCAAGCCGCGCCAGATTGCTGGTCTCAAGCAATGTCACATTCTTCGCGCAGACCACCAAGAGCCGTCGGCGAGCCATCAATCCCTCGGATTCGATTTGCTCCGAAGCAATTGGAGACGCGACACCGCGCCCAAATCTCTTGCTGGCTAGTCGATTTTGAGGCTTATTGACCACGGTGTGCTTGGGTAGGTGGCGTAATGATTGCGGGTAAGAAGTCTTTCCGCCTCTTTTTGACGGCGTCCACAGTCATTGCATCAAGCCTATTTTGTGCGGCCGCAGGGTCATCCGATATCATAAGTTCGGGGACAGGCTTCTTCGTTAACGACCAAGGTTGGATTGTCACCAACCAGCATGTTGTCGAAGGGTGCGAAAGCGTCAGCGTGCCATCTCTTGGTGATGCCGCGGAAATCAAAATAGACAAACAAAATGACCTAGCTGTTTTCCAGGTCAATGCGACGGACAAAAAACCGATTTCTCTTCGTAGTACCCAGCCGAGACTGGGCGAAGATATCGCGGCTTATGGTTTCCCGCTTAACGGCATTCTCTCCGACACAATCAAGGTCACCACTGGCAACATCAATTCACTAGTTGGCATGGAGAACGATACCCGCTTTATGCAGGTTTCGACGCCGCTACAACCAGGCAACTCAGGCGGTCCAATCGTTGATCACTGGGGATCCGTCGTTGGCATGGCAACATCGGTCTTAGGGTCGAAATTCGCTGACGCGACGGGAATAACCCCTCAAAACGTGAATTTTGCAATACGGTCAAACGTCATTGAACTGTTTTTGCAGAGCCGCGATATCAAGTTCGAAAGTAGCGTGCCACAGACTGGGGCGCCTCCTCTTTCCACTGCTGATCTGTCCGACAAGGTCGTCCCATCGACCGTTCCGGTTCTTTGTCACGGCAAACCCATGGCTCAGGTTGCCAATCAAGCGCCAACGACCGCGCCCGTTGCGCCGACAACGACCGTTTCTCCGCCAATGTCTCGGGGTTTTCAGTCGCTGACGAATGTCGATGTAATCGGCTTTGATTATTCGACTCTTCGTTCTGTCTCCAGCGAGCAATGCAGCGCGGCCTGTCAGGCGGACTCTTCTTGCCGCGCAACGACCTACAACAAGAAGGAGCACTTTTGCTTCTTGAAGAATGACGCGAAGCTTTTGGTGCGCAACTACGACGCTGACGCAAATGTGGCTTCCGATTTGCTGGGAAGCACTGTGGTCTCCACGTTTACCATCGCTTCCGGCCGCGACATGGCCGGTGGGGACTATCTGCGACTTCGCAGTAGCTCGTTTATCGGCTGCTACCTTGAATGCGAAAAGGATTGGAAGTGCAAAGCATTCGCCTACACCCGGAAAAAGAACGATTGCTGGCTGAAAGATCAGACCGGACGTCTGTCAGTTAAGGCTGGCGTCGACCTTGGCGTTCGATAGAATCGCGCTGCTTACAATCGTGCTTCATAGCAGCAGCTACATATGCAGCGTTGCGAGTCTTATCGGCAGTAAAACCTGTCTCGACTTTCACGTCGAGATGGAAATAGTCCGGCGCGGCTCCTTGCGAAGCCGCGCCGGGCTGCCTTGCCAATCTCAGGCGATGTCGAACCGGTCGGCGTTCATCACCTTGGTCCATGCCACCACGAAATCCCTGGCGAACTTCGCCTTGGCGTCCGCCGTTGCATAGACTTCGGCGAGTGCCCGCAGCTGCGAGTGCGAACCGAAGATCAGGTCGGCGCGGGTGCCCGTCCACTTGACTTCGCCGGTCTTGCGGTCACGGCCTTCGAACACATCCTTGGCATCCGACGTCGCCTTCCACTCCGTGCCCATGTCGAGCAGGTTGACGAAGAAGTCGTTGGTCAGCGTTTCCGGCTGCTTGGTGAAGACGCCATGCTTCGACTGGTCGGCATTGGCACCGAGAACGCGCAGGCCGCCGACAAGGACGGTCAGTTCCGGCGCCGTCAGCGTCAGCAACTGCGCACGGTCGACCAGCGCTTCCTCGACGGTCAGGCGCTGCTTGCCGCAAACATAGTTGCGGAAACCGTCAACGGTCGGTTCCAGCGGCGCGAAGGAGTGGATGTCGGTCTGCTCCTGCGAAGCGTCCATGCGGCCCGGCCAGAAAGGAAGGTCCACGCTCTGGCCAGCGTCCTTCGCTGCCTTCTCGATGGCCGCGTTGCCGCCGAGAACGATCAGGTCAGCCAGCGAGACCTTCTTGCCGCCGGTCTGCGAAGCGTTGAACGCCTTGCCGATCGCTTCGAGCTTTTCCAGCACCTTGGCAAGCTGGGCCGGCTGGTTGACTTCCCAGTCCTTCTGGGGAGCGAGACGGATGCGCGCACCATTGGCGCCGCCGCGCTTGTCGGAACCACGGAACGTCGAGGCCGATGCCCACGCCGCCGAGACCAGCTGCGGCACCGACAGGCCCGAAGCCAGGATCTTCGCCTTGAGCGCTTCAGCGTCCTGCTCGTCGATCAGCACATGATCGACCGCCGGGATGACGTCCTGCCAGGGCAGCTCTTCCTTGGGAACGAGCGGGCCGAGATAGCGCACGAGCGGACCCATGTCGCGGTGGGTCAGCTTGTACCAGGCGCGCGCGAACGCATCGGCGAACTGGTCCGGATTCTCGTGGAAGCGCTTGGAGATCGTCTCGTAGGACGGATCGAACCGCAGAGCGAGGTCGGTGGTCAGCATGGAGGGCGCGTGGCTCTTTCCAGCGTTGTGCGCATCCGGCACGGTGCCGGCGCCCGCACCGCCCTTCGGCGTCCATTGGTTGGCGCCGGCCGGGCTCTTCGTCAGTTCCCATTCGAAGCCGAACAGATTGTCGAAGAAATTGTTGCTCCATTTGGTCGGCGTCGTTGTCCAGGTCACTTCCAGGCCGCTGCCGATGGCGTCGCCGCCCTTGCCGGTGCCGAACTTGCTGGCCCAGCCGAGGCCCTGCTGTTCGATGTCAGCGGCTTCAGGCTCCGGACCGACCAGTGCCGCGTCGCCCGCGCCATGGGTCTTGCCGAAAGTGTGGCCGCCGGCGATCAGCGCCACAGTCTCTTCGTCGTTCATGGCCATGCGCGCGAAGGTGTCCCTGATATCGCGCGCCGAGGCCAGCGGATCGGGATTGCCGTTCGGGCCTTCCGGGTTGACGTAGATCAGGCCCATCTGCACGGCGCCAAGCGGGTTCTGCAGGTCGCGGTCGCCGCTGTAGCGCTCGTCGGCCAGCCACTTGCCTTCCGGACCCCAGTACACGTCCTGCTCGGGCTCCCACACATCGGCGCGGCCGCCGGCGAAGCCGAAGGTCTTGAAGCCCATCGATTCCAGCGCGACGTTGCCGGTGAGGATCAGGAGGTCGGCCCAGGAGATCCTGCGGCCGTATTTCTGCTTGATCGGCCACAGCAGGCGGCGGGCCTTGTCGAGGTTGACGTTATCCGGCCAGCTGTTGAGCGGCGCGAAACGCTGCTGGCCGGCTCCCGCACCACCACGGCCGTCGGCGATGCGGTAGGTGCCGGCGCTGTGCCAGGCCATGCGGATGAACAGCGGGCCATAATGACCAAAATCGGCCGGCCACCACTCCTGCGAATCCGTCATCAGCGCATGCAGGTCCTTGATCACCGCATCGAGGTCGAGGCTCTTGAACTCCTCGGCATAGTCGAAGGCCTCGCCCATCGGGTCGGACAGCGGCGACTGCTGGTGCAGGATCTGCACGTTCAGCTGGTTCGGCCACCAGTCGCGGTTGACCCTGCCGACAGCGGTGTGCACGACCGGGCATTTGCCCTTGCTGTTGTCGTCTGTGTTTGCGTCCATCTTTCTCTCCGATCGTGGCTTACGTTAATCGTGGCTGCGTTGGTTGAACTGCACTGTGGGCGAGGACCATGAACGCCCTTGAAGACGCCTTCATGTCACGCGTGATGCCCAAGTGCTGAGTATGTCGATGTCCTACTGCCGCGGGCTCACCTTGGACAAGGCTCCTGATGCAAAAAGATGGGTGCCAGACAAATCGGACAAATCGTGCATCCGCCCCGCCAAAAAACGCGGCGCTGGACGACTGTGCATCGGCTGACTCTCAACTCCCTTTCAGACCTTGTAGCAAAGCCGCTCGATTAAATTAAGTTGGATTTCCTGATTGCAGCGATAAGATGCGGTTATGGCCAACATGACATTGAAACAGCTTCGCTATTTCGAGGCGCTGGCGCGGCACAAGCATTTCGGACGCGCGGCCGACGCCTGCGCAATCTCCCAGCCTGCCATTTCCGTGCAGATCAAGGAGTTGGAGGAAGCGCTCGGCACCGAGCTCTTCGAAAGAGGCGCGCGGCAGATCCGGCTGACCAATTTCGGCGAAGAGTTCGCGCTGCGCGTCCGCGACATCCTGCGCTCGGTGGATGAGCTCAGCGACCTCGCGCGCTCGTCGCGCGACCGTCTGGTGGGACGGCTGCGCATCGGCGTCATCCCGACGGTCGCGCCCTACCTCTTGCCTTCCATCATCGGCAATCTGTCGCGCATGCATGATGGCATCGATATCCATGTGCGCGAGACGCAGACGCAGAAACTGATCCAGGAACTGGCCGATGGCCGGCTGGACGCAGCGATCGTCGCCCTCCCCGTGTCCGAGCCTTCGCTGACGGAGGTTACGCTTTTTGCCGAGACTTTCGTGCTGGTGCGGCCAGGCGAGGACGAGGGCAAGCCGGTTCCCAACCGCGAGATGCTGCGTGAAATGCGGCTGCTTCTCCTGGAGGAAGGCCATTGCTTCCGCGACCAGGCCCTGTCCTTCTGCAATATGCATTCGGTGCGGCCGCGCGAACTGCTGGATGGCAGCTCGCTGTCCACGCTGGTGCAGATGGTCAGCGCCGGCATCGGCGTCACCTTGATCCCGGAAATGGCTGTGGCGGTGGAGACACGCTCGGCGTCGGTCTCCATCGCCCGCTTCAACAGTCCCCAACCCTCGCGCACCATCGGCATGGTCTGGCGCAAGACGAGCCCGATCGCCAAGCAACTGCTCGGCATTGCCGAGGTCGTGCGCCAGTCGGCCGACGCGATGCGCAGGCAGCACGGTACGGCGTTCTTGGCCTGAACGCCGCGCCATGCCGGTGGCCATGGCAGCTCGCCTTGACGCCAGCTCGTCAACCCGCCGCCTGGAACCGGATTTCGCCCTCGTTCAGGAAACATGTCTTGTTGAACAGCGACAGGTCCAGCGGGTTCGGCAAGCGGACGTCGTCGATATCCGGGCACGGCTTCTTCGCCGGATCGTAGGAGCGATCGATCTGCGAGATGAAGACGAGGATCAGTCCCCTGTCACCAGCAAAGACCTTCAGCGTGCGGACCTGCGCCATCAGGTCGGGATTTTCCCGCCTCTGATCGAGCAACTGCAGATAGTCGATCACCACCAGCGTGCCTGATGGCGCGGAGCCCAGCGTCCGCACAATATAGTCGGCGCTTATCGCATCGGAATTGTCGAACTCGAACAACTCATTGAACCGAGCCGGGTCCGCCCCGATGGCGCGAAAGCGGTCGAGCACGTCCCTCTGCGTATATTCCAGCGTGAAGAACACGCCGCGATGGCCCGATTTCATCGCCTCCACCGCGAGCTCGAGGCTCATCAGCGTCTTGCCATGGCCCGGCCGCGCGCCGACCAGGACCAGATCGCCGGGCGCAAGCTGCGCGAACAGCCTGCCGGCAGGCGCGGTTTCGGATGCCTTGCTCGCAAGCAGGCTCCAGCTGGAGAAACCTTCCCGTGCGGCAACACGGTCGAGCGCCTCGTGGAGCGGTATCTTGCCCTCACGGGACAAGAGCCTCGCTTGACGCTTCAGATGATAGACAGGCGCGGACAGCCTCATCGAAAAAACCTCCTGGTGCGAGCCGTTTTCGCAACCCCTCCTTATGCGTGATGCTCAAACAGTCGGTTCGGTGATCTGATGGCCCCGCATGATCAATGCTTCCCAGCGGAGGGAGGAGGCGCGGGCCGCGCCAGAATCAGATGATAGCCCAATCGTTACGGATCGAAAACGCAGACGTCTGGTACGGAGCACATCCGGTCGACATCGTGGACGACGGTCGAACCAGCAACTCATGGCATCGTGACAACCACTTTTCCCTTGGCGCGTCCGCCTTCGACATAGCCGAGAGCTTCGGCGATTTCCGCGAACGGATATGTCCTGTCGACGATGACCCTCAGCTTTCCCTGCTCGATCAGTTCGGCAAGCAAGGCAAGGTCGCTGCCGCTTGGATGCATGAAGAGATAGCGATAGCCGACACCCGCGCGCCGAGCCCGGGACCGGACACCGAGGCTGATCAGCCAGAACAGGGCGGCGAGACCACGGCCGCGGCCCAGATCCCCGATCGCGGTCTGTGGCTCCGGCGTGCCGGCCACGGAAACGATCGTGGCTCCCGGCTTCATGATCTTGAACATCTGGTCCAGGGTCTTGCCGCCAATCAGGTCAAAGCCGGCGTCGAACCTGCCTTGCACACTGGCTATGTCCTGGACCGTATAATCGATGACCTCGTCGCACCCGAGCGAGCGCACCAGTGCTTCGCCTCTCTTCGAGGCTGTCGTCGTCACATGCGCGCCGAGCCATTTGGCGACCTGAATGGCAAAGGTGCCCACACCCCCGGCGCCGCCCGAGATGAACACGCTCTGCCCCGGCCTGACGCCGAGCTCATCCCTCAGCGCCTGCAGGGCGGTCAGACCCGCCAGCGGGACGGCCGCTGCAGCCGTGAAATCCAGATTCTTCGGCATGAGTGCGGCGTAATCCTCGTCGACGCATGCCTGCTCGGCGAAAGCCCCGGCACGATCCTTCGCCACCCGCGCAAACACACGATCCCCCATGCGGAACCGTTCGACATGGCTGCCAACGGCAGCAACCTCTCCGGCAAGTTCGTTGCCGAGCACCAGCGGGAGCGTTGGCCGCAGGATTGCGCGCAGCTTTCCCTTGCGGAACTTGAAATCCACCGGGTTGAGGCCTGCGGCCCGTACGTCAACAAGTATGTCGCGCGGCCCCGGCGCAGGCGCCAGCAGCGAACCTTCAGGACCGCCATAGCGTTTGAGAACATAGGCGCGCATGAATCTCCACCCTCAGGAGGAGCATGCCATGACGCCGACCAAACGCAAACGAAGCGCGCGTCGGGCGGTCGCAAACTTCAGCATGGCTCGCCCGCCGGCTGAAGGTCAAGTTGCGAACCGCTACAGTCTCAGACAGCTCATGACCGAACGGCAGCTTTGCGCCGCATGTCGGACGTAGAGATTAGTTTCGCCGCGCCCTAAAAGCAGATGTCGACGGCGACGACGCTGTGGGTCGATGCGCGCCTGGCCGTGGCGCTTGGCTCGGGCTGCCCATGCAGCCGCGCCCTAAACCCGCGACCAAGCGCCAACCTCATACCTGCCGACGACAACGCTTCGATTTGCGATCACCTCGGCCCGCATACGCTCTTGCAGGCTGTCGGGGCCGAGATCCGAAACACTGATAACGCCCGACTGCTCCATGACAGGAGCCATGGTCACAGCGAGATCGGACAAGAGGTCAATGCCACTTGAGTTGTCAGATCCGCCACCTGCCAAGGCACTCACCGCCATAGTCGGGGCCGGTAGCCCGGCCTTGATGAATGCGGAATGTAGTCCCAGCCCCATATTGGGGTTTGTGCCTACTCTGTGAAAGGTCTCGACGATGCATCGAAAGCAGTTGTCGTAAATCGGCGAGGAAGGCAACGACACTGTCCCGGTCCAGTCGACTTCGTGGAAAACGATGATGCCTCCAGGTCGCAGGTGCCTCGCTATTCCCCTGAGCATGGCGACGGGATCTGGTGAGAACATCAGAACATAACGGCCGACAACTGCATCGAAGAGGCGGTCGAACGCAAAAGCCGCCGGATCGCACTCCTGAAAGGTAACGTTATCCAGGGCGCGCTCCCTGGCTCTTTCCCGGGCAGCCTCGACTGCTGTCGATGCTCTGTCTGAACCGACTACCGTGCCGGTAGGTCCGACAATTTCGGCAGCAAGAAAAGCCACGTCGCCAGCGCCGCTGCCGATATCGAGCACCTGCATTCCAGTTTGAATGCCCGCCCTGCTGAAATACTGTCGAGTCATCGGGTCAACCAACGCCGCCTGCGTCGCCAAGCGTCGTAGCTCTCTATCCGAATGGCCTAGTTCGTACTCGTAACGCCGTTTCTGCTGGGTCTCTTCCTCTGGCATGGCTGTGGCCCCCTCTGTCAAAAATGAAGGATATGCTCTCTAACTGGAGCGAGCCATCAATCGGCGGTTGTCGCTGATTGATCCAATGTCGGTGATGCTACCCAAAGGGCTCAACTGCCAGCCTCTGATGAGTGCGTAGAGAACGCAGGCACACAAAAGCGTCGACAATGCTCAACCAATCTGAGGGCGCCGTTTGATTAGCTACAATGCCAGGATGGGCGATCCACCAGTGATGACCGCTTGGCGGACTTTCTGGACGGCGATCATGGCGCGCCGTAATTAGCCACAATGTTAGCCTGAACAGCTCGCCATATATTAGGCGTAACTAACAGATATCAATGGGCGGAGAGGTCCAACCAGCGAAATGCACGCATGAAAACCTGTCCCTTCAGTGACGGGTTCTTGACCCGCGGGCCCTTCGGGCAATCACCAGAAATTTCGGCATCCGTTTCATGGAAGGGCCACCGTGAGGACTTGTCGCGATGGTGCCTCACGGCTGTTGCGTGATGCTGCCGCTGCCTCTGACCTGCGAACGCCGCATGGTCGGGTGTCCGTAGACGTCGACGTCGCCGCTGCCGGATATCGAGACATCCGCGTCCGTCTGTGCGGTAATCTCGGCGTCGCCGCTGCCACGAATGTCGACCTGCGCGGACTGGGCGATCAGGTTCTTGAGCCGCGCCGAGCCCGAACCCGAGATTTCCAGGCCGACCGTCCCAGCGGTTCCGGTGGCGGCGACGCTGCCGCTGCCGCGGATGCTCAGCCGCAGTTCGGGCTGGTTGATCCCCGACAGGGTAAGGTCGCCGCTACCCAGCAATTCCCAGTCTGAAATCGCCGGCCCCGACAGGCTGACATCGAACCGGGACGAAAACCAGCCGGGCTCGCAATCCAGGCCAAGCCTTCCGCCTTCAATCCGCACATGGTCGATCAGGGTTGAATCGCCGCTGATGATGGCCTCAGCCTTGTCTCCCGGCTGGTAGCGGACTGAAGCCGGCAAGGCGATGGTGAAACTGTCGCCGGCGCTGAACGGCAGTGTGACTTCTTTTCTGGTGGATGTGGCCGCTCCGCAGGTGGATTGCCCGCCGATCCACGAACCGCCGGCATTGATCCAATCCGGTCCGGCAAGCCCTATGCCCACAGCCAGAAAGAGGGCAGCGCCGGTTAGTCCCGCCATGGCGGCGAGTGCCAGTTTTCCAGTCATTGTCCGTCTCCTTCAACGTGATGACAATTGCACGAGCTTGGCAACGCTCAAGCGGGGTTGCGGTCCCGCTCAGTGATACGGGAATGCAGCCGGGCATAGCGCCCGACAACGCGTATGCCCGCGCTCAGGCCCAGCAGCAGCAAGGCGCCGCCGCCAATGAAGCCGCTCACGAGTCCGGCACCTATGAACAGGCGGCCCAGCTTGAGGGAAAAGGTGGCGCCAGGCTCGAACAGCAATGTGGTGAGGATGATCTTGATGCCAAGCGCGCCGATGGCGACAAGCGTGATGCCAAGGCCGAGCGCCAGCACGACCGCGGTGATGAGCAGCGGCAGCAGGAAGACGATGTCGACGAAGGCAAGGCCAGCCAGGGCGAACGTCGCCGCCAACATATTCGACACGCTCCAATGGGCTTCAAAACGGCGCAACCCAGCCTCGGCGCGCAACTCGCGGGCGATCCTGGTCGGATCACCCAGGGCCGCCGCGACTTCCGCTTCGCCGCGGCCCGAGGCATCGGCGAAATGGGAGGCATAGTCGCCGACAATATCCTCGATCTCCTGGGGCGACAGGCCGGCAAGTCCCGCTCTCAGCGTCCGCAGGAAGGCGTCCCTGGTCATGGCAGATCCTCGAGAAGTTTGTCGACGGCGCCCGCGAAGGAGCGCCAGTCGCGGCGATGGGCTTCGAAGGCCTGCTGGCCCAACGGCGTGAGCCGGTAATATTTGCGCGGCGGCCCGCTGCTCGACTCGACGATCTGCGTGGCGACCAGGCCGTCATTCTGCATCCGGCGCATCAGGGGATAGATCGTTCCCTCCCCCATATTCACCGCGGCAACCAGCGTGCTGGCGATTTCATAGCCGTAGCTCTCACCCCGCGACAGCACGGCCAGCACGCACAGATCAAGCGCGCCTTTTCGCAACTGAACTAGGATCGACTCGGTCATGGAAGGTCTCGAATTCGAGACCTGTATATAACACGCTACCTGTTTATGCAAGGTAGCGGATTACACCGACATCCGCCACGGTGCTGACGCAACGTTGACGCCGGAGCTATCGACGCAGACTTCCGATTGAAGCGGGTGTTCGCTAGCTCAATGCAGATCGGCTGTTGCCGCCAGGATCAGCCCGCCGACAACGGCAATATTGATGGTGAAGGCGGAACGCAGTCCCTGCCTTTCCGGCCCGGAATAGCGCCAGAAGTTGAGAACCGTCAGGCAGGTGGCAACAGTGAACGCTATGAGCGCCAGCGCCGCATAGGGCCGGACAATGCCGGTGGCCATGCAGAAGCCGGCAACAATCTCCACGATGGACCCCGCTGCAAGCAGAAGGCTTGGCGCGGGAAATCGCCGCTCGGCGAGTTGCGCCGCAATTGTCCTGAACTTCAGGAAATGCTCGGTCCCGGCCCACACGAAAACGCCACCGAGCAGTACGAAGCCGAGCGTGTGGACCAGGGCGATCACGGGCGTGAGCCTCAGTTTGCCGACCACACCGCGAGTTCGTATCCGTCCGGATCCTCGAAATGAAAGCGGCGGCCGCCGGGGAATTCGAACACCGGCTTGACGATCTTCGCTCCGGCCTGCTCGATCCGCCTCTGCGTTGCAGCGAGATCGTCGGCATAGAGAATGACCAGCGGGCCGCCCGGCTTGATCGGACCTCCTGTGGTCAGCCCGCCTGTCAGCCGTCCGTCCGTGAACTCGCAATAGGTCGGCCCGTATTCGGTAAAGCTCCAGCCGAATGCCTTGCCATAGAAGTCGCGCGAACGCGCGATGCCGCTGACGTTGAATTCGATATTGTCGATCTGGCGATCATTGCCTCTCGCGCCCATGCCGCGTCCTTTCCCTGGTTGGATTGATTGCCGGAAGATGGCGCGAGAAGCGTCGGCGGTCTTGAAGAAAACGGCCAGTCACGCCGCCAGCTGGCGGACGAACTGCCGTGCGGTCATGCCGCTGAGCGACTGGATTTCGCGGCCGAGATGCGCCTGGTCGGCATATCCCGTCGCATAGGCCATGTCGGCCAATCCCGCCTGTCCTGCCTGCCGCGCCAGGACCTGGAACCTCTGAAAGCGCAGGATGCGGTCAAGCGTCTTAGGACCATAGCCGAACAGGTGATGGCTCCTGCGCCGCAACGTGCGTTCGCTGACATCGAGCCGGCGTGTCAGGCGCGATACAACCTCACCCTCAGCGCCGGTATCATTCTGCAGCAGCTCGAACATCACCCCCCCGTCTCGGCAGGGAGCCTCGACCGACGGCGCCATCCGGCTGAGCAATTCCTGCAGCAATCCGGCCTGCTCGAACATGCCCCTGGTGTCCTGCAGTATCCCGGTGATGTCCCCAGCCCTCTCGCCCCAGATATCCAGCATATCGATCTGGCTGCCGACGATCTCCGTCATCGGCAAGCCCAGCCAGTGCGCGGCCGCACCCGGCCGAAAGCGCATGCCAAGCACCGTCGCGCCCGGCACCAAGTCGGGATTGGCGGCCGTGACATCCGGGCCGACCACGACGAGGCGGTTGTCGCTCCAGAGAAGATCGACACAGCCGTCGGGAACAACAGCGATGCTTCCGGCATGATCGCTGGGAATGACGTGCCTCCACACGCACAGAAAGTGCTCGCGAAGAGCCGGCACCGGCGCCGCTTCGGCGTATCGCCCGACGCAACTGGCAAGAACCGGGTTCGCCTTTGGCTTGGTTTCCACCCTCACCTCCCAAGCATCGCTGGTCAGATGGCGGGACAAATGCCTTACTGCAGCAGGCCCTTGACGATGCCGCTTGCCTTGGCGAAGTCCATCTGGCCGGCATATTTCGCCTTCAGCACGGCGATCACCTTGCCCATGTCCTTCTGGCTGGCCGCACCGGTCTCGGCGATGGCTTCGCGCGCCGCTGCCGTCACCGCGGCATCGTCCAGCTGCGTCGGCAGGAAGTCACGGATGATAGCCATCTCCTCGCGCTCCTTGGCCGCCAGTTCCGGCCGCTTGCCGTCGTCGAATGCCTTGGCCGACTCCTCGCGCTGCTTCACCATCTTGGCCATGATCTGCAGGATCTCGTCATTGCTGGCCGGCTCCTTGGCCGAACCACGATTGGCGATGTCGCGGTCGTGGATGGCGGCCTGGATCAGCCGCAAGGTCGGCAGCCGGTGCTTGTCCTGCGCCTTCATCGCGGCCTTCAGGGATTCGGCGATTTTCGCGCGCATGATGCTTTCTCCTTGGATCGGCGCGGACAATAGCGCCGGGAGGAGGTCAACGCAAATCCTGATATGACAGGGCAAGCCTATGATATTGCTTGATGAAATAAATCGCGGCCGCATTTCGCATCATCATTGACCGCCCCGCCCCCTTCCCCTATGTACTGGGCCTTGCATGAACTGAAGCTTGACTGCGTGGAAGCCGCGAAATCGCCGCTTCGCGCCGTTTGCCGCGCAAATGGCCCGCCGGGCCGATTGCAGCGCGGCTTATAGGAGTGCCGCCATGGCCGAGATGACGCCCGCCTGGGCAACCGAAAAGCCGACCGCCCTTCTGGTGCTGGCCGACGGCACCGTCATCGAAGGGCGCGGCCTTGGCGCCACCGGGTCCGCCGTCGCCGAAGTCTGCTTCAATACCGCGCTCACCGGCTACCAGGAAATTCTCACCGACCCGTCCTATGCCGGGCAGATCGTCACCTTCACCTTCCCGCACATCGGCAATATCGGCACCAATGGCGAGGACATCGAGGATCTCAACCCGGCTGCCCGCGCCGGCGCCGTCGGCGCCGTGTTCAAGGCCGATGTCACCAACCCTTCCAACTACCGCGCCGGTACCGGTCTCGACGAGTGGCTGAAGAAGCGCGGCATTGTCGCCCTGTCGGGCATCGACACCCGCGCGCTGACTGCGCTGATCCGCGAGAAGGGCATGCCCAACGCTGTCATCGCGCACGCGCCCGACGGCGTGTTCGACCTCGATGACCTGAAGAAGCGCGCCGCCGCGTGGTCGGGCCTCATCGGGCTCGACCTCGCCAAGGAAGTCACCTCGGGCCAGTCCTCGGTCTGGCGCGAGACGCCCTGGGTCTGGAACGAAGGCTTTGGCGAGCAGGACGATCCGACCCTGCACGTCGTCGCCATCGACTATGGCGTCAAGCGCAATATATTGCGCCTGCTTGCCGGCCTCGGCGCCAAGGTCACCGTGGTTCCGGCCAAGACCGGCGCCGAGGAGATCCTGGCCATGCAGCCGGACGGCATCTTCCTCTCCAACGGCCCCGGCGACCCGGAAGCCACCGGTGAATATGCCGTGCCGGTCATCCAGGACCTGTTGAAGACCGATATCCCGGTGTTCGGCATATGCCTTGGCCACCAGATGCTGGCGCTGGCGCTGGGCGGCAGGACCGCCAAGATGCACCAGGGCCATCACGGCGCCAACCATCCGGTCAAGGACCACACCACCGGCAAGGTCGAGATCGTCTCGATGAACCACGGCTTTGCCGTTGATGCCGATTCACTGCCTGCCGGCGTCGAGGAAACCCACGTCTCGCTGTTCGACGGCTCGAACTGCGGCATCACGCTCACCGGCCGTCCGGTGTTCTCGGTCCAGCACCACCCCGAAGCCTCGCCCGGCCCGCAGGATTCGCACTATCTGTTTCGCCGCTTCGTCAACCTCATCCGCGAAAAGCGCGGCGAGGAATTGCTGGCCGAGCGGGCTTAACGCGATCCGTTAGCGCTGCCCTCATCTGCCTGCCGGCATCTTCTCCCCGTATAGTGACGGGGAGAAGGAGAACTGGCCGCACCTCGGCGCGCCCTTCTTGCACGTTGGCGCAAACGCTCACAATCTCGCATCGCAATCCCGGTCTTACGCCACCGAGCGCCCCTCGCTCGCCTCCAGGATGGCGAACCATTGCTGGCGGTCGAGGCGGACGTCCAATGCCTTGACCATGGCTGCCAGCCGTTCCGGCTTCATCGAACCCAGCACCGGCACCAGCTGTGCCGGATGGCGCAGCAGCCAGGCGATGGCGACGGTGGCGAGCTCGCCAGCGCCGATTTCGGCAGCCACCGCCGCAAGTGCCGCACGCACTCGCGCCTCCCTTCCCTCCTGGCCAGTGAACAGCGAACCGCCGCCCAGCGGCGACCAGATCATCGGCGCGTAGGACAGGCGCTGCGCGTGGTCGAGGCTGCCGTCGGTCAGGGCCGTGGTCTTCAGCACCGACATCTCGATCTGGTTGGTGGCCAATGAAAACGGCAGCCGCGAGGCCAGGAGATCGAACTGCGACGGCGTGAAATTGGAGACGCCGAGCGCCCTCACCTTGCCGGCCTTGACCAGCCCGGCAAGCGCTGCCGCCGTCTCGTCGGCATCCATCAGCGGGTCCGGCCGGTGCAACAGGAGCAGGTCGAGATAGTCGGTGCGCAGATTGGCCAGCGAGCGCTCCACCGAGGCGATGATATGGGCCGCACTGGTGTCGTAATGCTTCAGCCGGTTGCCCGTCCTGTTCGGCGATTCCAGCATGATGTCGCATTTCGAGATCAGTTCGATGTCCTCGCGCTTGCCTGCCCAACGCGCCAGCCCGGCGCCGAAGGCAGCCTCCACCTCGTAGTTTCCGTAGATGTCGGCATGATCGAAGCTGGTCAGGCCGAGATCGACGGCGATGCCGATCAGCCGCGCGACCGCATCGGCATCCGGGCGAACAGGGCCGTCGAGCAGGCGCCAGGCGCCAAAGACCAGCCGCGACAGCGACAACCCGTCCTCGGTCAGGGCAATGCGGCTGTCATAGGTCATATCCGTGCTCCGTCTTCCGCTACGCCCGTCGTGACGTTTTCGCGCACCGCCGGCCTTACCACTTTCGTGACGAAGACGATGAGCGCCAGAACCAGGAAAAACGCGCCGACCAGATAGGGCGCGCCGCCAAAGGTCACCGGCGCCTTCGGCCCGGTGAACCAGGAAAAGATCGCCGTATAAAGCAGCGGCGTGATGATCGAGGTGATCGAGAAGATCGAGGTCATCGCCCCCTGCAGTTCGCCTTGTGCCGAAGGTGGTACCTTGGCCGCGGCGAGGCTCCTGAGTGGCGGATCGGCGAGCGCTTCCAGGCAGCCGACGACGATCACGGCGTAAACCATCCAGCCTTGCGACGCGAAGGCGTAGCCGAAGGCGCTGGCCGCCGTGAAGGCCAGCCCGATTGCCGCCGTCTTCCACTCGCCAAACCTGGGGATCGCACGCGGCAGCACCGTGCCCATGACGATCGCCCCGCACAGGCCGAAGGCGCCGAGCGAAAAGCCGATCTGCTGCTGGTTCCAGCCATAGCGGTAATTGGCGACGAACGACCACACCGCTGGATACATCATGTGGCCGAGCGTCATCAGGAAGAAGACAAGCCCGATCCAGCCGATGCCCTGATACTGGCGCATCTGGAGGAGCGTTCCGACCGGGTTCGCACGCTTCCACTCGAAGCGGCGACGGTGCTTCTCATCAAGCGTTTCCGGCAGCAGGAACAGTGCGATCAGGAAATTGACGAAGGCAAGCCCGGCGGCAAAATAGAACGGCACGCGCGGTCCGAACGTGCCGAGCAGCCCGCCCAGCACCGGGCCGATGACGAAGCCGACGCCAAAGGCGATGCCAAGCAGGCCGAAATTCTTCGCCCGGTTCTCATCGTTCGAAATGTCGGCGATGAAGGCGGACGTCGTGGAATAGCTGGCGCCGGAAATGCCAGCGAGCACACGCCCGATGAACAGCATCGGATAGGACCAGGCGATCGCGCAGATCAAGTTGTCGATGGAGAAGGTCAGCACCGAGGCGAGCAGGATCGGCCGCCGTCCGAACCGGTCGCTCAAGCCGCCCATGATCGGTGCGAAGAAGAACTGCATCGCCGCATAGACGAAGAGCAACCAGCCGCCTTCGATCGCCGCGCCGCTGACGCCGACGCCAGTCAGCTCCTGCAGGTAGGCCGGCAGCACCGGCATGATCATGCCGAAGCCGATGACGTCGAGCAGCAGCGTGGTGAAGACGAGCGCAAGCCCACGCCTGGCGGTCTTGGGATCGATCATGACGGCGTCGGCTCCTCAAAGTCGCCCCGGACAGTGGGAGGCAACTTATAGGCGAGCTTGCTTTCCAGAACAATAAGGGAACGGTCAGGATATCCTGATCCTGACAGCCACTGACGGCAGGCAATGCCTGCCGTTCGATGACGCTGCCTGATGCTCAGATCGGATTGTTGAACGTATCGCAATCCGTGAGCTTGCCGCTCTTGTAGCCGCGCGCCAGCCAGGTCTGCCGCTGTGCCGACGTGCCATGGTTGAAGCTTTCCGGCACGACGTAGCCCTGCGCCCGCTTCTGCAGCGTGTCGTCGCCGATCTGCTTGGCCGCGTTCAGCGCGCTTTCCATGTCGCCCGCCTCGAGAATGCCCTTCTGCCCGGTGAAATGCGCCCAGATGCCGGCAAAGCAGTCGGCCTGAAGCTCTATCCGCACAGACATCTGGTTGGAATCGGCTTCGCTCATCCCCTGCCGCATCTTGTTGAATTTGGGCAGGATGCCGGTGAGGTTCTGCACGTGATGACCGACCTCATGCGCGATGACATAGGCCCGGGCAAATTCGCCGGACGCACCGAACTGCTGGTCCAGTTGCTGGAAGAAGGTCATGTCGAGATAGACCTTGCGATCGTTGGGGCAATAGAATGGTCCTGCCGCCGAACTGGCGGAACCGCAGGCCGAGCGGATCTGGCCGCTGAACAGCACCAGCTTCGGATTTTCATAGGTCAACCCTTGGGACTTGAAGATGCCGGTCCAGGTATCCTCGGTATCGGCCAGCACCGTGGAGACGAACTGCTTCATCTCGTCGGAGGCCGGCGCACCCACGCCGTTGCCCTGCGGGCTGTTGCTGGTCACCTGCCCGCCGCCGCCGCTGATGTCGCCACCGTTCAGCAGCGTCAGTGGATTGATGCCGAAGACACCCCACGCGATCAGGGCGATAACGGCAAGGATGATGATGCTCGAAAGAGACATGCCGCCGCCGGCGCTGCCGCCGATCGGAAGTTGGAAGCCGGGGCCTGCCCCGCCGCCACCACCGCTGTCGCTGCGGTCGTCCTCGACATTGTCACTTTGACGACGGCCTCTCCAGAGCATGGCAACTCCTCGCGATGCGAATTTCCCGGACGGTCCGGCACGGCCCGTCCGACCCAACTGATAATTATCCCAATGGTTGCGCCGAGTCACAGTATTTTTCGCTGTTTCAGTCGCCCAGGTAGCGCGGTTGGACTCGCCTATATGCAGACGCTTGCGGAAGATGGAGCGATCCGTGCCGGGTCTCGCTGTCAAGGCGCCGGGTAAACTTTCATTAACCATAGCCGGAATAAAAGCGTAGGCGATTCAAGGAGATATTTCCGCCATGGCTTTTGTGTCCGGGCGCCTGCTGGCGCAGGTGTTGGGTGTTGTTGCTCTGGGCGCACTGGCCTCCGGCTGCGCGACGACGAAATCGGCGACCGCCTCCGACACAACCAAGCTCGCCTATGCGGCGGAACCGGAGGTGCCAGGCACGGGCGGGCTCTTTCCTCCTCATAGCTTTGGCGGCCTTGCCGGCCGCACCGTCACGGTCAACAGCATCGCCGACCTCAAGCTGCGCAGCCACGAAGTGGTGCTGACCTTCGATGACGGCCCAATGCCGGGCCGCACCGAAAACATCCTGCGCGCGCTCGACAATGCCGGCGTCAAGGCCACCTTCATGATGGTCGGAAGCATGGCCCGCGCCCATCCGGCCATCGTGCGCGAAGTCGCCGCCCACGGCCACACCATCGGCACGCACACGCAGAGCCACGCCAATCTGGCGCAGCTGAACGTTGCTGCCGCCGACGCCCAGATCGATGGCGGCATCAAGAGCGTCGAGGCGGCCCTGGTGCCGTCGATGTCGCGCCTGGCGCCGTTCTTCCGCTTCCCCTATCTGGCGTCCACCGCCACGCTGCGCCATCAACTCGCGGCGCGCGGCATCGTCGTCATCGACGCCGACATCGATTCCAAGGATTACTTCCAGTCGACACCCGAGCAGGTCCGCCAGCGCACCTTGAAGCGCATCGAGCAGCGCGGCTCCGGCATCATCCTGATGCACGACATCCACCCGCGCACCGCGCAGATGCTACCGCAACTGCTCGCCGACCTGAAGGCCAGGGATTACAAGGTGGTGCAGTTGGTGCCCGGCCATGGCCGCCGCGATGTGCTGGTGTCGTCGCTGAGCGAGCGTACCGTGATGTCGACCCGGCAGGTGGCTTACGCCGAGAACCGCTGACGAGCCTTAGTCTTTCTGCTTGGCGCCGGCACTCTTGCCGTCCGAGCTCTTGGAGCGTTCCTCGAAACGATCGGCGCCCTTCCTCAACGGGCGACCGGTCTCGGCCTCGGTCTTGCGTTCGTCCCTTGCCGCTGCCTGCTTCAGCCCCTTGGCGGCTTGCTTGCCCTTCGCGGTCGGTGCCTGTTCAACGCCCATGATATCCTCCTTGGCCTCGCTCCATCGCGCGGCATGAGGCCCAACGCATAGCCGGTACGGCGGTTCCGTTTCGGCTGATTGGGAACGGAGGCGCAGCGGCGGTCAGCGCGCCGTCATCGCCTTGCGGAACGCTTCCAGCGTCTCGGCACTGACGTGGTGCTCGATGCCCTCGGCGTCGATGCGAGCCGTCTCGGCGCTGACGCCGAGCGAACGCAGGAAGGCTTCCACGGTCTGGTGGCGGATGCGGCTCTCCTCCGCAACCTTGCGGCCGGCCTCAGTCAGGAACACGCCGCGATAGGGTTTCCTGGACACCAGCCCGTCGGCGCATAGCCGCGTCAGCATCTTGGCGACCGTGGGCTGGGCGACGCCCAGCCTTGCGGCGATATCGACCTGGCGCGCCTCGTTGCCGTCCTCGATCAGATCAGCGATCAGCTCGACATAATCCTCGACAAGCGCACTGCGGCGCGCTTCGCGCGTCTGCCGGAATCCCTCCGAATGAACGTCGGCGTCAGGCAGCGGCTCGCGCGGGACTGGTCTGTTCTTCAGCGCCAATACGCGCTCCTCCCCAGGGCTTTCTCGGATTCAAATCGATGGTGCATTCATAGCACGGGCGGCAGGCACGCACTCTAACTTGTTCAGGCCGTTTATTTGCATTCGGCGACAGGCGCAACCAGCGCTTCGATTGCCCACGCGACAGTGCCCATGCAGTCAGCAAAAAAGCATAGACAATGAAATATAGCATATTGCATAATGTTGAGCCGCGACATAGGTTGGAGGGAGCATCGACCAATCGCGCGGAAAGCATTTTTTCATGTCAGAGACAGAAGCCACCACCGCTCCTCGGCCCGCATGGCAGTTTGCCCGGCCTGAGGAGGACGACCAGCCCAGCCTGCGCGAGGTCAATGCTTCGATCGCGGTGCCGACGTCGGGCGCCTGGTTCCGCCGCCTGTTCGCCTTCATGGGGCCGGGCTACCTGGTCTCGGTCGGCTACATGGACCCAGGCAACTGGGCGACCGACCTCGCCGGCGGCGCCCAGTTCGGCTACACGCTGCTGTTCATCATCATGCTGTCGAACCTGATGGCGATCCTGCTGCAGGCATTGTCGGCCCGTCTTGGCATCGCCACCGGCCGTGATCTCGCCCAGGCTTGCCGCGCCTACTATCCCCGCCCCGTCAATTTCGTGCTGTGGATCGCCTGCGAACTGGCCATCATCGCCTGCGACCTTGCCGAGGTCATCGGCACGGCCATCGCCCTGCAGCTCCTGTTCGGCATTCCGCTGGTCGGCGGCGCGGTGCTGACGGCGCTCGACGCCTTCCTGGTGCTCCTGTTGATGAACAAGGGTTTTCGCTATCTCGAAGCCTTCGTCGTCGCGCTCCTGATCATCATCTTCGGTTGCTTCGCCATCCAGATCTTCGTCGCCGCACCACCGGCCGGCACAATCCTGCACGCCATGTTCGTGCCGTCGTCGGAGATCGTCACCAACCCGGCGATGCTCTACATAGCCATCGGCATCATCGGCGCGACGGTGATGCCGCACAATCTCTACCTGCACTCCTCCATCGTGCAGACCCGCGCCTATGAACGCACCGATGCCGGCAAGCGCGACGCCATCAAATGGGCGACGGCCGACTCGACCATCGCCCTGATGCTGGCCCTGTTCGTCAATGCCGCCATCCTGATCGTGTCGGCGGTGGCGTTCCATAACACCGGCCATCAGGACGTCGCCGAGATTGAAGACGCCTTCAAGCTCCTGTCGCCGCTTCTGGGCCTCGGCATCGCCTCGGTCCTGTTCGCCGTGGCACTGCTCGCGTCCGGCCTGAACTCGACGGTGACGGCGACGCTGGCCGGGCAGATCATCATGGAAGGCTTCCTACGCCTGCGCATCCCCAACTGGGCGCGCCGCCTTCTGACGCGCGGCATCGCCATCGTCCCGGTGGTGGTCGTCACCGCCCTCTATGGCGAGAAGGGAACCAGCCAGCTTCTGATCTTCAGCCAGGTGGTCCTGTCCATGCAACTGCCCTTCGCGGTGATCCCGCTGGTGCATTTCGTGTCGGACAAGAAGAAGATGGGCACCTTCGCCATTCCGCGCGGCGTGGCTGTCCTGGCCTGGGTTGTCGCCGCCGTCATCCTGGTGCTCAATTTCAAGCTGCTCTACGACACGCTGTTCGGGATCGGCTGAGGGTTCACACCGGCAAGCCGGCCAGCGCTTGGAACAACACTCGCGGCGATGCCTTGGAGGTTGCCATAACCTCCCACAAGGATAAGCTAACATGACTGGGATGTATCCGAGGCGAGGTAACCGGATTCTGGGTGGGACTGCCTGTGACTTCTGAGCTGGGTATCGTGGATCATCTCTACGAGGCAGCGGTGGTGCCGGAACTCTGGAAAGAGGTCCTGGAGCGCCTGTGCGGTGTCATCGGCGTGCGAGCCGGAGCGCTGCTGACCATCGATACCAGCGGCGGCATCAGAAGTATCGTCACCGACGCCTATCAGCCCGCGTACCAGGACTATATCGACAGCGGCCAGCGCTATCCCAATGTCCGGCCGCGCCGGGGTCTGCAGCTTCATCCGCACAGATTTGTTCCCGACGTGGATGTCGCCACGCAAGAAGAGATGGATCAGGATCCGATCTACACGCAATTCCTGCGCCCGCACGGATTCGGCTCCACGGCGGGAACGGCCGTGTTGTCTCCGACCGGCGATACGATCGTCTTCGATTCGGCAAAGCTCATGGCTGAAGGTCCTCTCAGCCGGAGGGAAACGAGCCGGCTGGACAGATACTGGTCCGACTTTGCCAGAGCCTCGCTGATCTCGCAGCGGCTTGGCCTCAAGGCCGCGAGCGCGGCCACGGAAGCGATGCAGGTGATCGGGCTTCCGGCCGCAAGCGTGACCGCCGAGGGTCGCGTGGTTTCGATCAACGGCATGTTCGAGGCCCTGTCACCTCGCATCCTCTTCGGGGCCTTCGACCGGGTCTCGCTCGCGGATCGCAAGGCTGACCGCCTGCTTTCCTCCGCGCTTGCCGGACTGGACGCGACTGCCGTGCGATCGATACCGATCCCGGGAGACCACGGCTTGCCTGCCCTGGTAGCCCATGTCGTCCCCATCAGGCGGGCCGCCCACGATATCTTCACGCGCTCGGCGGCCCTTCTCGCGGTCACACCCATCGTCCCGCCGGAAGCACCATTGGCCGAGTTGCTGACCGGGCTCTTCGACCTGACAACAGCTGAAGCGCGCATCGCACGAGGTATCGCCAGCGGTATGTCGGTCGAGGCAATGGCTGCCCAGACCAGCCTGTCGCGGGAAACGATCAGGACGCAGCTCAAGGCCGTCATGGCAAAGACCGGCACTGACCGTCAGGCGGATCTGGCATTGCTGCTAAGCAGTGCGCGGCCGATCCCGGGTGCGCCCGGATGACCTCCGCGAAAGCGGTCGTCCGGACGGACGATCCAACACTGTGATTTTCAATTCCCCTCACCCCGTTTGGGTGATGTTTCGGTCTTCAATTGACCTGGTCAGCGCCCGTATTCATCGTTGCGCGCCTGTCGCCAATTTTCCAGCGCGCATGTTCATCGATCCCTCCCAAACAGGAGGACAAACCGGCAATCCGCGCGCTATCTTCTTCCGCCATGAGCAAGATCGAGGATGCCCGGAAATTCTATGCGCGGTTGATGGCCGCCAATGCCGGCTCGGCCGATCCGCGCCTGGAGGCGGTCTTCGCCGAGGTGCCGCGCGAGGCCTTCCTTGGTCCCGGACCATGGACGGTCATCGCCGGCAAGGGCAAGATCACAACGCCAAGTGCCGATCCCGTCCATGTCTACCAGAACGTGCTGGTGGCACTCGATGCCGACAAGGGCATCAACAATGGCGAGCCGTTCCTGCACGCCATGTGGATCGGCAGGCTGGCTCCCAGGCCCGGCGAGACTGTCACCCACATCGGCGCCGGCACGGGCTATTACACAGCGCTGCTGGCGCGGCTGGCTTCGCCCGGCGCTGTCACCGCCTTCGAACTGGAGGCCGACCTTGCCGCCCGGGCGCGCAAGAACCTGGAATCCTACGGCAATGTGACGGTTGTCCAGGGAGATGCGGTCAAGACGAACCTGCCGCCGTCGGACATCATCTACGTCAATGCCGGCGTGGCAGTGCCGCCCGTGCAATGGCTGAAGGCGCTCAATCCCGGCGGACGCCTGGTCTTCCCGTGGCGTCCGGCCGAGCGCGTCGCCTTCGCCGTGCTGGTGACCCGCACCGCCAATGGTTTTGCTTGCGATCCGTTCATGGGTTCGTGGTTCATTCCGTGCAGCGGCGCGTCCGTGGCAGGCCCCACGGCGAAGATTCCCAGCCGCCAGCAGGCCGCGCGCAGCCGCTCGCTCCAGTTGATCGCCGACAAGCCCCCGGACCGTACAGCCACCGCCATTTTCGACGACATCTGGTTCTCATCGCGTGGGCTCGATGCCCGGTCCAGAGATTGACGCTGAAAGCCTTGGTCACGAAAAGGGCGCCAGGAATTTCGCGGCCCATGTCGGGCAGGTAGCTGCCCGTCCGTCCTTGGACCGAAGTCCGGCCCAGACGGTGCGGATAGGAAAACAGGGAGCATCCCATGAGAAAGATCATTGCCGCGACATTCGTCAGCCTCGACGGCGTCATGCAGGCGCCGGGCGGTCCGGAAGAGGATCCGGCCGGCGGTTTCAAGTTCGGCGGCTGGACGTTTCACTACTGGGACGACGCGATGGGCGCGTTCATGGGCGAGACGTTCTCGAAACCCTATGCGCTGCTGCTCGGCCGCAACACCTACGACATCTTCGCGGCGCATTGGCCGCACCAGAAGGACGACCCGATCGCCGAGAGCTTCAACGCCGTCACCAAATATGTGGCGACGCACCGGCCCGATTCACTGTCCTGGCAGAACAGCCAGTCGCTCGGGTTCGATGTCGTGGCGACACTGCGCAAGCTGAAAACAGAGGACGGCCCGGACCTGCTGCTCCAGGGGTCGAGCGAACTGATCCAGACCTTGCTCACCCACGATCTGATCGACGAGATCAGCCTGCTGATCTTCCCGCTGGTGCTGGGCAAGGGCAAGCGGCTGTTCGGTCAGGGAACAATGCCCGCCGCCTTCAAGCTCACCCGCTCGCAGGCGTCCAGCACCGGCGTCATCATGACGACGTATGAGCGCTCGGGCGAGATCAAGGTTGGGTCGTTTGCGCCGGAGACGCTGTCGGATGCGGAGGTCGAACGGCGGAAGAACTTGAAGTAGCTTTTCAGGACCTGGGTTCCGCAAGGCCGCTCAAGCCGCCTGGCGCGACCGCGCCAAGCCATCTCGAATATACCGCGCGAACTCCCGCGCCGCCGACCCGACGTCATGCCCCGGCAGATGCAGGTTGATCGCAAAATTCGGCAGGGCCGGCAGCGCCGGATCCGAGAGAATGTCGAGATCGCCAGGCACGGCCGAGGCCAGCCAGGTGGTGACGGCGAGGTCCGAACGCACCGTCGCCGTCGTCGCGTCGATATTGCCGTTCTCGAACACCGTGCGCCATTCCAGCCCGTGCTCGTTCAGCGCCATCAGCACCGCCGGGCGAAACGCGCAAGTATCCGCCACCATCGACACCGGCAGCGGCCGCTTGGCGCGCGCAACGCCACCCTTGGCGCCGACCCAGACCAGCCGGTCGATGGCCAGGCATTCGCCCTCCGTTGAGCCGACCCGCTCCTCGATCACGGCAAGGTCTATGGTGCCCGCCGCCAATGCCGCGGTCAGTTCCGGCGACGAGGCGCAGACCAGAGAAATCTCGACCTGAGGATAGGCATTGGCATAGGCCTTCAGCACCGGCGCCAGCACGGTGCCGACAAGGTCGTAGGGCACGCCGAGTCTCACCCGTCCGGCCACCACGGCGCCCGCCATCTCGGCCCAGATCTCGTCATTGAGGCCAAGCAGGCGCTTGGCCCTGCCGAACAGCTGCTCGCCGGCGCGCGTCAGCCTCAGGCCGCGCCGGTCGCGCTCGAACAGGCTGGAGCCGAGCGTCTCCTCCAGCCGCTTGACCTGCTGGCTGACCGCGCCCTGCGTCAGATGCAGCGCATTGGCAGCCGCCGTCATGCTGGCCTTGTCGGCGACCGCCACGAAGGTTCGGATCAGCGCCATGTCGAGATTTCGGATCATGGTTGCATTATAAACACTAATGCTAACCATCGCAAACATTGCATTTACGGATGTCAGCCCGGGTTTACCATGGGGCCTTCGACAAAGGGCCTCCCATGCTCCATCCCATCCTCCCGCTCATCTTGTTTGCCTTTGTGGCTACCGCCACACCCGGCATCGCCACGACCTTGTCCACCGCTTCGGGCGCGCAGTTCGGCTTTCGACGATCGGTCCCGCTGATGATTGGCAGCGCCGCAGGCCTCGCCACTGTGACCGGCGCGGCGGCCGCCGGGCTTGCCGGGCTGCTTCTGGCCATGCCGTCACTACAGCTCGCCATGAAGATCGCCGGCTCGCTCTATCTCCTGTGGCTAGCGCTCAAGATCGGCCGCGCCGGGCCACCCAATCTCGATGTGACGATGGCCAAGCCCAACAGTTTCTTCGGCGGCGCCGGCATCCAGTGGATGAACCCCAAGGGCTGGGCGATGGGACTGGGTGCTGCCGCCTCCTTCGCGGCACTCGCCGACGGGCCGGGGCAGCTGGCCCTGCTACTCGGCTCGACCTTCGGCCTCACCGCCGCCGTCTCGCTGTCCCTCTGGTGCGTCGCCGGCATGGTGCTGGCGCGGCTGCTCAAGACCGAATGGCAATGGCGCGCGCTCAACATCGTGCTGGCGTTGGTTCTGGCTGCGTCGATCATTCCGATGTGGCGGACGGTGTAGGGGCGCAGCCTTGCAGAACCTGGGTTCCTCGCCCCCGCCAAAGCGCTACGGCATGCACACATTTTCAAGCGGTTGGTCTTTGGCGATAGCGTGCGTGGCAGCTTGGCGCATGCATTGTCTTATGCTGCGCTGGTCGACCCCCACTCCGTCTCGGCTTCGCCGAGCCACCTCTCCCCCGATCGACGGGGTAGAGGAAAGGCGCCAAGCTTTTTACCGTCAACGCTCGTCCAGCAGCGCTCCCTTCCTTTCCCTCCGGAGGGGGAAAGGTGGCGCTGCGAAGCAGCGACGGATTGGGGGAATCACGTGGCAATCAAGCCTCGGGCCGATCAGTCACGCCAGTCACGGAAGATGTGTGCATAGCGTAGCGCCAGAGCGGGGACAGAGGTGGCTTCAAATCCCAAAGCGTGCCGCCGGCTTGTCTGCATGCAGGCTGCCGTAAAAAGCCTGCCGGGCGCCCAGGAAAGCATCCAGTTTGGCCGCGTCGGCGAGCGCTGGCACGGTGACGGCTTCACCCCTCGCCAGGCCGACAAGCGCGGCATCGACCATGTCGTCGGCGGTCATGATGATCTCCTTCGGCAGGTTGTCGATGTCGCTGCCGGCAAGCTCCCAGAAATCGGTCCGCGTCGCGCCCGGCAGCACCACCTGCACCTTCACCCGGGTATTCGCGACTTCACGTTGCAGCGCCTCCGTGAAGTTGACGACATAGGCCTTGGTGCCGCTGTAAATGCCGCCGAATGAGGTCTCATAGGCAAGCACCGACGCGATGTTGACGATGGCGCCACGGTTGCGCGCCAAAAGTCCGGGCAGCACGGCGCGGGTCAGCCGGGTCAAGGCGATGACATTGACCTTGATCATGCGCTCGGCCGCGTCGGCATCAGCCGTTGCCACCACCTGCTGGCCGCCAAGGCCGGCATTGTTGACCAAGAGCGTCACGCTGTCGTCCGAGGCGATCGCCTTCTCGACGCGGCGCACGTCGCTATCGTCAGACAGATCGGCGCTGATCACGCTGACCTTGCGGTTGTACGCATAGCGCAGCTTTTCGGCGAGTTCCTGCAGCCGGCCGGCGCGCCGCGCCACCAGCACGAGGTCATAGCCCTGCCCTGCCAATCGGTCCGCATAAACAGCACCGATGCCCGATGAAGCACCGGTGACGACCGCCGTGCCCTTGTTGCCCTGTTCACTCATTGTCCTGTTCCTTTTTCGACTGATGCGTTTCGCTTCGGCGTTGGCTGCCGGCATCCTGAGCTACCGCCCTCGCCTTGCAGCCAAGCCTACTGATTTCATTTGGTGGCATATGCCACTGTTGATGAAGTGGGCATATGCCACTATCTTTTCAATGATCGCATCAGAGATTATTTGTGAGGCCGCGGGGACGTTGCGTCGCCCACGTCCGAGGAAACCACCATGTCGAAGGACACACTGCCGGGCCTGACGGCCTGCAACTATGCCATGCTGCGGCGCGCGACGCGCAAGCTCGGCCAGTTCTATGATGACGTGCAGGCGCCGTCGGGCCTCAAGGCCACGCAGCAGGGCCTGCTCTACCAGATCCATATCGGCGACGAGCCGGCCATGTCAGCCATTGCCGCGGCCCTGGTCATGGACCTGTCGGCGCTTGGCCACACGCTGAAGCCTTTGATCCGCGACGGCTATGTCGAGACCTTCGCCGACCCGACCGACCGCCGCATCAAGCGGGTGCGGCTGACGCCGCAAGGCCTAGCCAAGCTCGAGGAAGCGATGAAGCTGTGGCACGTCGCTCAACAGCGTTTCGAGGACGTGGTGGGCAAGGAAAAGGCGGCAAGGTTGCGCGCGGTGCTCGATGATATCGCCGCGCTGGATTTCGACCTGCCGACCACGCCCTGAAGCGTCAGGCCGGCGTTACATACAGAGCCTATTCGGCAGGCATGGCGACGGGCCTGGCCAGCATCCGCCCGGCCAGCACGATGCCGAGCCCGATCAACGGGAAAGCGGCGGCGATCAGGCCAAGGTCGGCCGGTAGGCCGTAGCGCAGCACGCCACCGCCGACCACCGCGCCCAGCGCCACGCCGAGATAAAGCGCCGAGCCGTTGAGCGACAGCACGATGGGGGCCGCATCAGGTGCCAGCTTGATGATGCGGCTGGCTTGCGCCGGCGGGAACGCCCAGCCGACGATGCCCCACGGCACCATCATCGCCATCAGCGCCGGGCCGGCGATATGCTGCGGCAGGAATGTCGGGATGACCGACAGCATGACCAGCATGGTGGCGCTCAGCGCCAGCGACCAGCCGACCGTGCGGGTGGCGCCGAAACGGTCGGCTGCCTGGCCGCCGGCAATATTGCCGATGACCGCGCCGACGCCGAAGGCCAAGAGCATGCCGGGCAGTGCGATCTCGCTCAGCCCGCCGCCCTCGATGGCCAGCGGCGCGACATAGGCAAAGACGGTGAAGGCGCCGGTCAGCGCCAGCAATGTCGTGAAAAGGATCGGCATAACGCCCGGACGCATGGCGGCCGCCAGCCTGCGCTTCAGCGGCAGCTTGGTGCCGACGATGCCACGCGGCAGCCGGTACCAGAGGATAGCGCCAGCCAGCGCGCCAAGGCCAGCGATGGCATAGAAGGTGCCGCGCCAGCCGGCAAAGGCCGCGACCAGCGCCCCGATCGGCGCGCCGACGGCCACGGCCACCGTGGTGCCGCCGACCACGACGGCAATGGCGCGGGCGCGGTGATGATCATCGACGAGTGCCACGGCTGTGCCCTGCGCGGTCGCGGCGAACAGGCCGGATGACAGCGCCATGATGATGCGTGCGATCAACAGCACTTCGAAGGAAGAACTCATGGCGGCGACAACGTTGCCGACGACGAAGAACACCAGCGTCCACAGGATGACGCGGCGCCGGTCCCATTCGCCGGTCAGCGTCGCCAGGATGGGCGTACCCACGGCATAGGCGAGCGCAAAGGCGGTGATCAGCGTGCCGGCCAGAGGAATGGAGATGCCGGCATCCCTGGCGATGTCGGGCAGCAGGCTGGAGATGACGAAGCCTTCGGTCGAGATCGTGAACGATCCGAGCGCAAGCCAGAAGAGGCGCTTGTCCATTGCGGGTGTCCTTAGTTCAAAAGTTATTGAACAATTGGACATAGCAGGGCATGATGTCAATGAAGCCAGGGGAAAATAGCTGAACCCTCCTGACAGCCCTGTGTCAGCACGGGCGGTCGCCACGGTCGGTCGGCAATCACCAAACGGGAGAAACAGTGTGCACGCCCACAGCAGGACAGATGCGTTGAAATCGGCTCGAACTGTGCTTAGTTTCCAGGCATGACCTTGCCCCACCCCAATACGGACCAGATCAGCCTGCCGATCGTGCTTGGCGTGCTCGGCGACCCGACGCGGCTCGCCATCGTGCGCTATCTCGCCAGCAAGGAAGGCGTGCCGCTGAACTGCAGCCAGTTCCTCGATCTCGGCTCAAAGACCAATCTGAGCTATCACCTGGCCAAATTGCGCGAGGCCGGCGTCACCCGCGCCGAAGTGGTCGGTACAAACCGGATGATCACGCTGCGCCGCGCCGATCTCGACGCCCGCTTCCCGGGCCTGCTCGACAGCGTTATCGCGGCAGCCGGCGATGATCCGGCGCTGCCGGCGGTCGGCGGACACGACATCGAAATCCCTGCCTGAATTCCCGCCCCTCCGAAACCGCTGATGCCCTGACTAATATGGCTACAGCCTGCTCGGCGCGGCATCCGTGTCGACGCTGACGATCACCGACATGCCGGGAGCCAGCATCGCAGCGAGGTCCTGGCCTTCGTCGATCTCGATGCGCACGGGGATGCGCTGCGCCACCTTGGTGAAATTGCCGCTCGAATTGTCGGCCTTGATGACGGCGAATTCCGATCCGGCCGCCGGCGAGAACCGTGTGATGTGGCCGCGTATCTCGGCGCGGTTCAGCGCATCGACGCGGAAGCTGGCAGGCTGGCCGACCTTGAGCAGCGCGACCTGCGTCTCCTTGAAATTGGCGATCACCCATTTGCGCTCCGGCACCAGGCTGGTGAGTTGCGAACCGGCCGTGACGTAGGCGCCGAACGAGGCGCCGACGGTGCCCAGCGTGCCGTCTTCCGGCGCCACGATACGCGTGTTCGCCAAGTCGATCTCGGCCAACCGCACCGCAGCCTGTGCCTGGTCGACATCGGCATGCAGGGATTGGCGGCTGACCAGCGTCTGGGCAAGCGCTTGCCTGGCGACTTCGAGCCTGGCATCGGCCTCGCGCATGGCGGCATCCGACTGGCTGACGGCATTGCGCACCACGTCGACATCGCTTTGCGTCGAAAATCCCTTGGCGATCAGTTGCTCGCCGCGCCTGAGATTGGCGCGCGCCAGATCATCGGCCGCCTTGGCGCTGGCGATGCCGGCCTCGGCCAGCGTGATCTGCGCGCGGCTGGCCGCCTCGGCCTGGTCGGAGGCCGACAGCGCCGCACTCTTGCTGGCCAACGTGGCGCGCGCCTGCTCCAGTTTCTGGGCATAGGGCTTGTCGTCGATGCGCACGATCAGATCGCCCTTCTTCACATCGGCATAATCGGTCACCGGCACCTCAGCCACATAGCCGGCCACCTGCGGACTGAGCATGGTGACGTTGCCGCGCACATAGGCATTGTCGGTCTGCTCGATGCTGCTCTCGAAGGGCGGCAGCTGCCACGCATAGAGGACGACCAGCACGCCGACGATGCCGGCGGCAAGGGCAAGATAGGTGGAGAAGGATTTGAGGATCTTGGACATCTGACTTTACACCGAATTTCTGGTCACGCCGCCACTGCTGCGGAACGCAGGAGAGTGCCGAGCTGGCGCCATGCCATCCGCAGCACGAGCACCGCGACGGCGAAGGCCGAGGCGATGGCGATCAAGAGGAACACGTCGCCATAGGCGCGCGCATAGGCTTCCTGCGTCGCCTGCTGGGCGAGCAGCGCGACGCCTTCCGCCTGGCGCAGCACCGGATCGGTCAGCACATGCGAATAGGCGCCACCGAGCTGCGAAATTCGCTGGGCGACCGCCGGATTGGTCATCGCCAGATGCTCGACGATACCAGCCGAATGGAATTTTTCGCGCAGGATGACGAGCGTGCCGAAGATCGCCGAGCCGATCAGGCCGCCAATGCTCTGCGTGAACAGGAAGACGACGACGAAGCTCAGCATGTAGTTCATGCCCTTCTTCAGCGCGTTGACGAAACCCATCGCCAGGGCCGGCGCCAGGAACAGGGAGCTCGCCACCGCGATCAGCGCCTGGCTGACATACATCTGCTCGGGCCGCGTCTGGCTGGTCAGCCGCGAATCCATGAAGGCGCCGATCGCCATCAGGCAGAGCGCGACGACATGGATCGCCGGCTCCCGCCCCGGCTTCAGCACCGCCGCGCAGGCAACGCCGCCGGCGATGGTGGCGCAGAGGATGATCGCATAGAGCGTCGTCTGCTGGTCGTTGAGCAGGCCGGCCTGCTGGAAGAAGCCGCTGATGCCACTCGACTGCTCGGTCATCAACACGCGGAACATCAGCAGCACGCCGGCGAAATGCAGGATCTCCGGCGACGACAGCCACTTGATGTCGAGCAGCGGATATTTTCGGTTGAGCTCGATCACCGCCACAGTGACGAGGCAGACGATGGAGGCAACCAGCAGCCAGCCCAGCCACGGGGCCTCCAGCCACCAATAGTAGCGGCCGACCGACAGCACGATGGCCAGCGTGCCGAAGCCGACGGCGAGGAAGAGGTAGCTGACGACATCCATGAAGCCGAGCACCTTGACCTTGGGCGGTGAGGTCAGCGGCAGCGTGTAGATCAACGCCAGGCTGATCAGCGCCAGGCCGACTTCCAGCAGATAGATCGGCTGCCAGCCGCCGAGATCGAGCAGGGCCGGCGAGATCAGCCGGGCGATCGGCGAGCCCAGCCCGATATTGATCATGGCCATCGGCATGCCGATGGTCATCTTCCGTTCCGGCGGGAAACATTCGAGGATATAGAGGAGGCTCAGCGTCGACATCGGTGCCGCCGCAACGCCAGCGAAGAAGCGGGCGACGATCGCCGTGCCGAGGTCGTGGGTGAACAGGTGCAGCCCGTTGACGACGATGAAGATGACGATGGCGAGCTCGGCGAATTGCCTCAGGCCATACTGCGCCCGGATCTTCACCAGCAGCAGCGACAGGCTGACATTGGGCGCCATATAGGCTGCCGTCAGCCACACCGCCTCGTTGGTGGTGGCGGAGAATTCACCGGACACCTGGAGAAGGTTGGCATTGACGAAATTCAGCCCCAGACCATAGGTGATGGCGATCATCACCGAGGTCGCGGCATAACAGAGCGCCACGAACGGATGCCGGGGCACATAGGGCGCCGGTGCCGGCAGCGAGGCCGGCGGTTCAACCGGTGTCTGCCAGGGGCGGCGCCTGCGCTGGCGGGTTGGTTGGAGGGGCTCGCCCGCTTCCGCCACATCGGCCTTCGGCTCTTCAACAATAACCGGCGCATCGCGATTGTCGTTGTCGCCCGTTGCGCGTTTGGCGGCGCGACGACGCCGCACCGCCTCGGGATCGGATGTGTCGAAGGTTGACACCGCTATTTTCCAATCACCGGCTCGAGTTCGGCGAAACGGCCGGCCGCGCTCTCGATGTTGACAGCCATCTTGCGCAGGCTGCCGTGCGCCGACCGAAGCTCGTGCTTGGGGATGCCCGCCAGCACTTCCCTGCCGACCTGCGCAGCCACGAGTTCGACGACATCAGCCAGCGCCTCGCCTTCCCTGGTCAGCACGACCTGCTTGGCGCGGCGGTCGCCCTCGACCTCGTGCCGCTCGATCAGGCCTTGTGTCTCCAGCCCGTCGATGATGCGCACCAGCGTTGCCGTCTCGATCTCGAGTTCGTCGGCGAGTTCCTTTTGATTGGCCGCCTCGCAACGCGCGATGCGCAACAGCGTGCGGGCCCGCGCCAGCGTCAGCCCGCGCTCGCGCACCCTGGCGTCGAACAGGGTGCGGATCTTGCGGCTGACACGCGCGGTCTCCTCGAGGATCTCAAATCTCTGTGTGGCAGTGGTCATCGGTAGCAACATAATAGATAGCATACTAACTAATTGTATCCTATCTATACCCACCCTCGACAAATCTCAAGGCCTTGCTACGAAAGAAGGGGGCAACGTCGGCCATTTCGCGGTTCGAGGCTCAGCCACTCAAGACAAGGAGCCTTCCATGCGCATTGCCGTTCTCGCTGATATCCACGGCAATGTACTGGCGCTGGAAGCCGTGCTGCGCGACCTGAAGCAGCGCGGCGGCACCGACCTCACCGTCAATCTCGGCGACAGCGTCTCCGGCCCGCTCTGGCCACGCGAGACGTTTGCGCGTCTGGAAGCGCTCGCCCTGCCGACGGTGCGTGGCAACCACGACCGCCGTGTCGCCGCCGACCCGGCCGACGACGAGATGTGGCCTTCCGACCGCTACGCGCAGGAGCGGCTGACAGAGGCGCAGCGCGAAGCCCTGTTCGCCCAGCCGCTGACGCTGGAGATCGCGCCTGGCGTCATCGCCTTCCACGCCCGTCCCGAGCACGATGAGAAATACCTGACCGACGCGGTGGTCGATGGCCATCTGGTACGCGCGCCCATCGCCACCATCCAGCGGCGGCTTGGAAATCTCGACCCTATTTACCGCATCGTGCTGTGCGGCCACAGCCATCGCAGCGAATTGATCCGCTTGCCCGGCGGTCCCGTCATCTTCAATCCGGGCAGCATCGGCTGCCCGGCCTATGACGATTCAACGCCACCGGCGCATGTGTCCGAACAGGGTTCGCCCCATGCACGCTACGGTATCGTTACACTGGGCGAAGCGGGCAATCCCGACCGTTTCGAGACGGTTGCCGTCGACTACGACCATGAGGCGGCGGCGCGCCAGGCCGAGCAGGCGGGACGGCCGGAATGGGCCTATGCGCTGCGCACCGGCTTCATGCCCCGTTGAACCGCGACAGGACTCCCGGTCTCCGGCAAAGCATTTTCGGGGTGACATGTCGCCGCTTCGTCCCTTATAAACCCGCCGTGGCATGCGGTGGCGCCTTGGTGCCTGAGCGCGCCTTCGATGAAAATCTATCGCCCACGGCCAGGTGATGAGGCGCACAGTTACGCTCCGAACGACGTTGCACGCGCTGCTTGCCGCCCCGGTGTTGTTCACGGCGCTGCCGGCCATCGCCGAGGAATCGCCGCTCGTCATCTCGATTGTCAGCGGTCTTGCGCCTGACGATATGCTGAATGTCCGCGCCACGGCATCACCGATCGGCAGGCTTCAGGCGCGGCTGCCCAATGGTTCCAGCGTGAAGAACCTCGGCTGCAACGATGTCAACGGCCATCAATGGTGCAAGGTCGAGGACGTCGACAATCCCAAGGTGGGCGGCTGGGCCCCTGCCCGCTACCTGATCCCGACCAATCCCGCACCTGTCGCCGATGCCACGCCTCTGACGGATCCTGTCGTGGCGCCGGCGGTCGCCACCGACAAGCCCGCCGAGCCCGCCACCAGCGCGTCGCAAACCGTTGCAACGGCCAGCGCGGCTCCGTCGACCGGGCCCGCGAGCCCCTTGGCCGAAGCCACGCCGCCGCCTGCTTCGCAACAGCCCCCGCCTGCCCCGCCGCCCGATCTGGCGGCGCGGCTGGGCAGCGCCGACCACGCGGCGGAAACCGCTGTGAATTCCGCCGCCGCGATCGGCCGCGCCGCCATGCAGGATGCCTACGGCCTGGCCTTCGCGGCGAAGGACAATCACGCGGCCGCCGAGGTCCCGCCGGACCAGACCGGGCAGGCGCCGAGCCCGGCCCAGGCAGCCGACGGCCAGGCATCCGACGCCCCGGCAGCCAACGCACCAGCAGCCGATGCGACGCCCGCCGTGACGGCAGCGAACGACCCCACCGACGATGCCGCAGCCCCTGTCACGTCAGCAATTCCGGTTCCGACACCACGTCCTGAACTGGCAGGCGCGGCGCCGGCGACAAACCCGAAAACCGTGGACCCGCAGTCCATCGACCCGCAAACCGTCGCGCGTGTCGAACCGCCGACGGCGCTGGCGCGCGCTCCCGATGCCACCGGCGAGATTCCTTGTGCCCGCTATGTCGGCCAGCCGATGACGCGCTGCGAGGTCAGCGTCGTGCGCAATGGCGGCGACAAGGCCGACGTCACCGTGACCTGGCCGGATGGCGGCACGCGCGTCATCTCCTTCTACGCCGGCATGCCCGCCGGCTCGAACGCGCGCAGCGATTTCCGCTTCACCCGCGAAGGCAGCCTGAGCATGATCCGCGTCGGCGTCTCCGAGCGCTTCGAGATCACGGACACGCTGGCGTTCGGGGATTGAGGGTTAAGGGGAATAAGGCAGTAGGGCAGTAAGGCAGTATGTGAAGGGCCGGGAGTGACCATCCCTACTGCCCTACTGCCCTACTGCCCTACTGCCCTACTGCCCTACTGCCTAATCCCTCATTTTCGGGGTTACATCCGCCAAAACTCTTCCCTATAAGGCCCACCTAGCCTGATACCAGAATCGCGAGCACAACCGGCCGGGTCTTCCCGTCCCGGTTTTTTGTGCAAGCCGCCCGCCAAACGGAACTTCGCCATGCCAAGACGCACTGACATCAAGTCGATCCTGATCATCGGGGCCGGCCCCATCGTCATCGGCCAGGCCTGCGAGTTCGACTATTCCGGCACTCAGGCCTGCAAGGCGCTGAAGGAAGAGGGTTTCCGCGTCATCCTGGTCAATTCCAACCCGGCCACCATCATGACCGACCCGGAACTGGCAGACGCCACCTATATCGAGCCGATCACGCCTGAGGTCGTCGCCAAGATCATCGCCAAGGAACGGCCCGACGCGCTGCTGCCGACGATGGGCGGCCAGACCGCGCTCAACACCGCTTTGTCGCTGCGCCGCATGGGCGTGCTCGACCGCTACAATGTCGAGATGATCGGCGCCGACGCCACGGCCATCGACAAGGCCGAGGACCGCGCGCTGTTTCGCGAGGCGATGCACAAGATCGGGCTCGAAACGCCGAAGTCGACGCTGGCCAACGCCACCGACGTCAAGAACACCGACCGCAAGATGCACGAGGCCGAGCGCGCCGCCGTCAAGGCCGAAGCTCCCGCTGATCTCGACGCGGCGCTCGACGCGCTGGAAACCCGCTGGAACCTCGGCGAAGGCGACCGCAAGCAGCGCTACATCAGCCACGGCATGGCGATCGCCGCCCAGGCGCTCGACCATGTCGGCCTGCCCGCCATCATCCGCCCGTCCTTCACCATGGGCGGCACCGGCGGCGGCATCGCCTACAACCGCGCCGAATTCTACGAGATCGTCCAGTCCGGCCTCGACGCCTCGCCGACCACCGAAGTGCTGATCGAGGAGAGCGTACTCGGCTGGAAGGAGTATGAGATGGAGGTCGTCCGCGACAAGGCGGACAATTGCATCATCGTCTGCTCGATCGAGAACATCGACCCGATGGGCGTGCACACCGGCGATTCCATCACTGTCGCGCCGGCGCTGACGCTGACCGACAAGGAATACCAGATGATGCGCAACGCCTCGATCGCGGTGCTCAGGGAGATCGGCGTCGAGACCGGCGGCTCCAACGTGCAGTTCGCCGTCAACCCGGCCGATGGCCGTCTCGTCGTCATCGAGATGAACCCGCGCGTCTCGCGCTCGTCGGCCTTGGCTTCGAAGGCAACCGGTTTCCCGATCGCCAAGATCGCCGCGAAGCTCGCCGTCGGCTACACGCTGGACGAGCTGGAGAACGACATCACCGGCGGCGCCACGCCCGCCTCCTTCGAGCCGTCGATCGATTACGTGGTGACGAAGATCCCGCGTTTCGCCTTCGAAAAGTTCCCCGGCGCCGAGCCGGTTCTGACCACCGCGATGAAGTCGGTCGGCGAAGTCATGGCCATCGGCCGCACGTTCCAGGAATCGCTGCAGAAGGCGCTGCGTGGACTGGAGACCGGCCTGACGGGATTGGACGAGATCGAGATCCCCGGCCTCGGCTACGGCGCCGCCACCGCCAACCACGCCGATGACCGCAATGCCATCCGCGCAGCACTCGGCACGCCGACGCCGGACCGGCTGCGCATGGTGGCGCAGGCGATCCGCATGGGCACCTCGCTGGAAGACGTGCACGCCATGTGCAAGATCGACCCGTGGTTCCTCGAACAGATCGCCGGCATCGTCGCCATGGAAGCCCGCATCCGCGAGCACGGCATCCCCGCAGATGCCGTCAACCTGCGCATGCTGAAGGCGATGGGTTTTTCGGACGCCCGCCTCGCGTCGCTGACGAAGACCGACGCCGACGTGATTGCGAAAATCCGCGACAAGCTCGACGTTCATCCGGTCTTCAAGCGCATCGACACTTGCGCCGCCGAATTCGCCTCGCCCACCGCCTATATGTACTCGACCTATGAAGTGCCGTTCGCCGGCGCGCTGGCCGACGAGGCGCAGGTGTCATCGCGGAAAAAGGTCGTCATCCTCGGCGGCGGCCCCAACCGCATCGGCCAGGGCATCGAGTTCGACTATTGCTGCTGCCACGCCGCCTTCGCGCTACGCGACGCCGGCTATGAAGCGATCATGATCAACTGCAATCCGGAGACGGTCTCGACCGACTACGACACCTCCGACCGGCTCTATTTCGAGTCGCTGACGGCGGAAGACGTGCTGGAGATCCTGCGCGTCGAACAGACATCGGGCGAACTGGTCGGCGTCATCGTCCAGTTCGGCGGCCAGACGCCGCTGAAGCTCGCCGACGCGCTGGAGAAGGCCGGCATTCCGATCCTCGGCACCTCGCCCGACATGATCGATCTCGCCGAAGACCGCGACCGCTTCCAGAAGCTCTTGCACAAGCTCGGCCTCAGCCAGCCGAAGAACGGCATCGCCTATTCGGTCGAGCAGGCCCGCCTCGTCGCCGGCGAGCTCGGCTTCCCGCTGGTGGTGCGCCCCTCCTACGTGCTGGGCGGCCGCGCCATGCAGATCATCCACAGTGAAGGCATGCTGCAATCCTATCTGCTCGACACCGTTCCTGGCCTGGTGCCGGAGGACATCAAGCAAAAGTATCCCAACGACAAGACCGGCCAGATCAACACGCTGCTGGGCAAGAACCCGCTGCTGTTCGACACCTATCTGTCGGGCGCCATCGAGGTCGATGTCGACTGCCTCTGCGACGGCAAGGACACCTTCGTCTCCGGCATCCTGGAGCATATCGAAGAGGCCGGCATCCATTCGGGTGACAGTGCCTGCTCGCTCCCCGTTCACTCGCTGCCTTCGGAACTGGTCGACGAGTTGGAGCGCCAGACGGCGGCCCTTGCCCGCGCGCTCAATGTCGGCGGGTTGATGAACGTGCAGTACGCGATCAAGGACGGCACGGTCTATGTGCTGGAGGTCAACCCGCGCGCGTCGCGCACCGTGCCCTTCGTCGCCAAGACCATCGGGCGTCCCATCGCCAAGATCGCCGCCCGCATCATGGCCGGCGAGAAGCTGGAAGACGCCTTCGCCCATTACGGCCCGCTGCCCGATGCCCGCAACCCCGGCCACATCGCGGTCAAGGAAGCGGTGTTCCCCTTCGCCCGCTTCCCCGGCGTCGACATATTGCTCGGGCCGGAAATGCGCTCGACCGGCGAGGTCATGGGCCTCGACCGCGACTTCGCGCTGGCCTTCGCCAAGAGCCAGCTGGGCGCCGGCGTCGACCTGCCGCGTTCCGGCACGCTGTTCGTCTCGGTGCGCGACGAGGACAAGGCCGGCATCCTGCCGGCGGTGAAGCGCCTCGCCGGCCTCGGCTTCAAGGTGCTGGCCACCTCCGGCACGCAACGCTTCCTCGCCGAAAACGGCGTCGACGCCCAGAAGATCAACAAGGTGCTGGAAGGCCGTCCTCACATCGAAGACGCCATCCGCAACCGCCAGGTGCAGATCGTGTTCAACACGACTGATGGCCAGAAAGCGGTATCGGACTCCAAGTCGCTCCGCCGCGCCACGCTGATGCAGAAGGTGCCGTATTACACGACGCTGTCGGGCGCGGCGGCGGTGGCGGAAGCGATTGCTGCGCTGAAGGCGGGGAGCCTGGAAGTCAGGCCGTTGCAGGAGTATTTTGCTTGAGGGGGCTATCGCGGACCCGCCATCACGCGGAACCAATCCTTGATTGTCAGGTGGAGACGATCAACTTCGTCTTCGGCCAGAAAACCGCAATGGGCGATCGTGCCGCGTAGAACATTAAGCTGATGCAGAACTCTTGATAGAGCCGGTTGATTGCTCATAATGCCTGCGAAATTTGTCCAATTTTTTCTGATTATGTCGCCAAGCTGGCCAAAAGTCGTATAGTCTATCTCTCGCTCAGATCGGATAGAAAGAGCCAGTTCGAGCTCCCTCTTACGATTCTTCTCAACTTCATCCTTTACTGCTTGATCAACACAAACATCCCACCACGATCGCCCATGGCTCTCTTCCAAAGTTTCGTGGATTATTCTTCGAATGTCATTTTCTATTAGATAGAATAATTCATAGTACGATGCCATTTTTCGAGCACCTGAGCGGCTATCCTCGGAAAATTGAGACACATACTCGTCATATCCGCTATCAGAAACAGAAGAGTCCCACCCCGCAATGGGATTGTCGATTCGGCCAAATTTTTCCACGTCCGCCTGAATAACGGCACATTTTAAGACGAAAAGCTCTAATCTCTGAAGGTCGATCATTTGATTAAATTTTCTCTAATACTCCTAAATATCGTATTATATATTTCTATATTTGTAGTTGCCGGAAGCACCAAATTAATATGATATGAAATACCATTAAGACTCAATAAAGGACTTCCGCTGCGATCCTGCGTAGGCGTCGCTGTATCGGACCCATTCGCTCCCGTCGTCGGAACAGGCTTCACTTCTTCTGCGCCTTGCGCATACTCTTGGAACGCGCTGAACGTACCGTATATATATCCAACAATTCTATCGGTGCGTGTCAGGCCGGTGATACTGACAATTGTATCCACGATCTTATCTCGATCGGCCTTATGAGCATATTGATTTCGTTTAAAAATCTCGGCGAAACCTGTCTTCAACGCGTGAAGCGCGGCTGACGCTTTGCCACCACTCGTTTGAAACTCAGAGTAATAATTCGTGGGCGTTCCATCGCTCGTCAGAAATCCGACTCTCTTTAGGATAGGTATCACCGGTATTGAACTCCCCCCGGTGATTTCAAAAACAGTATTTAGAAAATCCTTGTTGAATTTTGGTGGTCGTTCACTGACTGGTATTTTCTGAAGGGCTCTTTTCAAAACGCCCACACTCGTAGTGTAAGGCATATTTCCTGCTATCTCTCGATTAGGTTGAGATTTCTTTTCTTCTTTTCCAGCCAGTGCGTCTGCACCAGACCTCGCTTCTTTTTCTGCCATTGAGCCCTCCCTCTGCCTGCGCAGACTATAATTTGCCGACCATCACATGCAATCCTTCACTAAGATATTTATCTTCTCCTATCCCCGGAAGCATTGCGAGCCGCATAATCGGCATTCCGATCTGGCACTACGCTCGTGACAGCACATCTGAGCCCTTGATGGCAGGCCTTATTTCTTGCGACACCTATCACCCGCAGCCTTCGGTGGCACCTTGTCCTTTTAGGGGAAAGGTACAGCCCAGATCACGCCACCGCCACGCACTCGATCTCGATATCAAACTCCATCGGCCAAGACGCCACCGGTACAAAGCTCCGCGCTGGCGGATTCACGCTGAAGTACCGCGCATAAACCCTGTTGATGGCGTTGTAGAAGCCGGAATTGACGGCGTAGATGCGCACCATCACCACGTTTTCCAGCGAGGTGCCCGCCGCTTCCAGGCAGTGCTTCAGCGCCTTCAGCGACGCCTCGGTCTGAACCTCGATGTCGCCGCGCACCATCTCGCCGGTCACCATGTCCACCGGCGGCGTCGCCGAGATGAACACGAAGCCGTTGGCCTTCACCGCTGTCGAACACGGCAGGCCGAGCGCCCGCACCTTGGCCGACATCACCGGCACCTCGATGACTTCTTTTTTCATGGCAAGACTCCCTTGGGTTTCAGGGAGCTTATAGCGCCACCGGCCGAACGCCAGCGCTGACGCATGGTCCAGCCAGCCGCTCACCCTTGTGAAGGAAGCGGCCGTCGGCGTTGCAGCTCATCATATCAATGTCGGAGCAGGTCATGGAGAGCGCCCTTCCCCTTCTCCCCTTGTGGGAGAAGGTGGATCGGCGCGATAGCGCCGAGACGGATGAGGGGTGTTGGACGGAATGAGGCGTTGTCGTCTTCTGGAACACCCCTCATCCGTCGCCTTCGGCGACACCTTCTCCCACAAGGGGAGAAGGGGGAGCCCAGCCGCTCAACCCACCGCCACGCACTCGATCTCGATATCGAACTCCATCGGCCACGACGCCACCGGCACGAAGGTCCGGGACGGCGGATTTTCGGGAAAATGCCGGGCATAGACGCGGTTGATGGCGTTGTAGAAGCCGGAATTGACAGCGTAGACGCGTACCATCACGACATTGTCCAGCGAAGTGCCCGCCGCTTCCAGGCAGTGCTTCATCGCCTTCAGCGACGCCTCGGTCTGGGTTTCGATGTCGCCCTTGACCAGCCTGCCGGTCACGATATCGAGCGGCGGCGTGCCGGACACGAAGACCAGCCCGGCGGCCTTCGTCACCAGCGACAACGGCACGCCCAGCGCGCGCACGGCCGCCGACAGCACCGGCACTTCGATGACTTCCTTCTTCATGGTGGTCCTCCCTGGGTTTGAACGTAGGCTGGCGCAAAGGCCCCCTCACCCAGCCTCCGCTACGCTCGGCTGACCTCTCCCCGAGGGGAGAGGAGCCAATCAGCGCCAGCGCCAACCTCTTCTCCCCTCGGGGAGAAGGTGGCCGCGAAGCGGTCGGATGAGGGGGCTGCGCGACACCTGTGGTTTTAGAAGCTTATCGCGCCGCCCGCCGAATGCCAGCGCGACCTTCACCCCTGCCCCGGATACGGCGTGCCATCCTTGTGCAAAAACCGCCCATCCGAGCTCGGGCTCATCATGTCGATGTCGGAGCAAGAGATGACATCGTCGGGATTGCGCGAGCCGACCTCCAGGTAGAGGGCCGTCGTGGACGACCGGTTGATCATGTGATGGCCATTGCCGCTGCTCTTGGCGAAGGTCGCGCAATCGCCGGCCTTGAGCAGAGTTTCGCTGTTATCCTCGACCAGCGTCAGTTCGCCTTCCAGCACATAGACGAGCTCATCCTCATGGCTGTGCCAGTGGCGCTGGCTGGACCAGCCGCCGGGCGGCAAGGTCATCAGGTTGACACCGAAATCCCTGAGGCCGCCCGCATCGCCCAGGCGGCGGCGTGTGCGATCGGCGCAAGGGGCGTCGAAGGGAGCGGGATAGCCGGAGCCCTTGCGGACGGGTACGGCGGATAGGTCGAGCTTGGGCATGGAACCCTCCGAAGGTTGATGTCGGTATTCTAGACGGCAATTGCTCATCGAAGCGCGCCTCCCTTCTCCTTGTGGGAGAAGGTGGGCCGGCGCGTTAGCGCCGGGTCGGATGAGGGGTGTTCCAGCTTGGCGATACGGTCAGCAATGACGTCATTTCGGGTGACTGCGACTAGAATCCAGCAAGGCATAATTTCTTCCAGCACCCCTCATCCGGCTCGGCGCTGATGCGCCGATCCACCTTCTCCCACAAGGGGAGAAGGGAAGCCAACCCCGCCCCCCTCAATCACAACACCCCTCGCCATACTGCAATTGCTCGTCCCAGCTTGGCCTTCCCTCCGGCGTGAAATCCATCAGGTTCCACAGGATCTCGCAGGTGCCGAGGGCGCGTGGGTCCTGGCCGGGCTCAGGCGGCACGAAGCCCAGTTCAGACGACCAGAAGTGACGGATGCCGTCACCATCGCGGTTGAACACGGAGAGCACCGGCAACTGCGCGCCATCGGCGTCCTCCGCATTGTAGTCACGCTTGAAGCTGTTGCCGGCCGACGACAAGAGCTGCATGTTGCGCCAGCTGCGATCACGGCCAAGCGTGATGAGGTTTTCGAGCGGCGTTTTGGCCACCACCACGAAATTGAAATCGGCGGCTTCGAGATGGCCGATCGCGCCATCGAACTGGTCGAGCAGCGCCACGCAGGACGGACAAGGCTGGTCCAGCCTTGCCAGCTTCGCCGTGCCGCCACTCGTGGCCACCGCGCGCGTGTCCCGCGGATGGCGCGGAAACATCATGTTGTAGAGGATCAGCGAGCCCTTGCCCGGCGCGAACAGCGCCGACAGTTTTATCCGCGCCGGCTTGCCGTCCGGCCCCAGCCCGTCGAACACATAGTCCTGCGGCACCAGCCCGCCCGGCGGCAGCGCGCGCCGCGCCACCGCCACGTCTTCCATGGCGCGGCGCAGCTGGATTTCCTTCTGCAGCAGTTTTTCGCGGGCGGTACGGTATCTGGCGGATTCGTTGGGGAACGTGATCATGGTCATCTCCATCTGCGCGCTTGAAGCGCGCTCTACAGACGAAGGACGTTGCGTCACGATCGGTTCCGACATTTCTTGCTCATGGCGGCGAGACAATGAAGGACTGCCCATGCCCGGAAAGGGCGGAGGAAAACTACCGCGCCGGGACCGGGCAGCTCATATCGCCTTCCTGGCAGTCCAGATAGGCTTTGAGCTGCTTGACGCGGTCGTTGGTCAGGCCTGTCCGGCAATTGGCGACGAGCAACGGATAGATGCTGCCCTCGACGCTGGCCGACGACTGGAACGTGCATTCCGAATCGCGAAAGGCGACCCAGGATTTCTGCGCGTCGACCAGCAGCTTCTTGGTCGCGGCATCATCCTTGAGACGGGCATTGATCTGCCTGTAGGTGTCGTTCAGCGCCTTGTCCGCCACGTCGAACGCCTTGCCAGCGCACTCATTCAGGGTCATCTGGTTCTTGTCGCAATCGTCGGCGCGCGCCACGCCCGCCAGCAGCGGAGCGGCGAGGATCAGGGCCGCAAGGCCGGTCAGTAAGAACCGCATCATGGTCTCTCCGGGTTTCGGTCTGGATCGAAGCTTAACCGTCGGTCAGCCTCAGGCAAGATGCGGCCTGCCGCCTTGGTGGACAGTTTCTTTCCCGCCGCGCCCGGAGCGCTCTTACGGCGGATCGGTGAAACTCGGCTCCGCCGGCTCGCCGACGCTGGTGTCGCGCTCCCAGCCTTCATTCTCCAGCCTCATGCTCTGGATCGCCACGACATTGGCGTTGGCGTCGAGCTCGGGCAGCATCTCCACTTCCGAGGGCCAGCAGCGATAGATCCTGTAGGCAAGCGCCAGCTGGCCGGCCTCGTTGTAGAATTCGAGGATAATGTCCTTGCGGAAATCCTTGAGCGACACTTCCGCGCCCGGACCGGCGTTGAGGTCCCACACCTTGTTTGCCCATTGCTCGAATTCGAGGTCGTGGGTCACGCCGCGCTCGATGGTCACCGGCTCGAAGCGGGTGATGCCCGGCGATTTGCGCGTGGTGCCGGCCTCGCCGCCGTCGCGGTGCTCCACCACCGCCGTGGTGCGCTTCAGCGCGCTGATCTTCGAGATGCCGGCGACATAGCGGCCATCCCATTTCAGCCGGAAGCGGTAGTTCTTGTAGGGGTCGAAACGCTGCGGATTGACGGTGAATTGCGCCATGGCGAACTCCTGATTGCCCATCCCCGCTTGTCCATCCCCCTGGCATTCTCGGCGAGGCGGCAACACCATGCAACCCTGCCCGGAACCGGTTCCCCTTCCCCGCATTCTTCCTGTCGGCTAGAGCTTGGCGGATTGGGGAAAAAATGGACGAAGCCGACGAGATCGACCTGCGCTGCCCGCAAGTGGTCGCCGACAATGCCGCCAGGGGCTTGCGCCTGCGCGCGGAATTCGGCCGTGGCGGCACCGAGATCGGCGTGGCGCGTGCCACTGAATTGAAGAACCGCGAGAAGCTTGCGCCCTCCACCATCCGGCGCATGGTCAGCTATTTCGCCCGCCACGAGGTCGACAAGCGCGGCAGGAATTACGGCAATGAGGCAAACCCCTCGGCCGGCTATATCGCCTGGCTGCTGTGGGGCGGCGACGAAGGCCGCGCCTGGGCGGTCGATCTCAAGCAGAAGATCGGCAACGCGCCGGATATCTGAAGATGCAAGCATGCACGCGAGCAGGAGGGTCCCGGAAACCCGCGCCCCGGGACCCGCCGTTGGAGGGGCTGGCACATGCCGGTGCAGCCTCCTCCTGTGCCCAGCCGATCGACGATCCCGGATCGGCTGAATGACGTGGTGACGCAGGGTTAGCATGTGCCTGAGGCGGCCTATGTGAAGCTGTTCACAAAGCGGCGCACCTTCCATTGGGCGGGAGGAAATCCCCCGGAGCCGATCGGCCCTAACCTTCCCAGGCGACGGGCTTCATCCCCAGCCGCTCATAGAGACGGACGGCGGCTGCGCTCTCCAGCGTGTTGGTCTTGAGATCGACATGACCGGCGCCGCGAGCGGAAAATGTCAAAAAGGCGTGCCGCATCAGCGCCTCGCCAATGCCCCGCCCCCGCGCCTCGGGGTGCACGACAAGGTCTTTCACGAAGGCCGAGGTCCAGCACAGGGCCGCCGCCGCCAGTAGGCCCTTGCCGTCGATAACGAGAAAACACAACGCGGGATCGAATTCCGCGTCATCGGCAATGCGCGGCCACCATTCGTCGAACGGCCCATCCTTGCCGTCGTCGAACACCTCGGTCAGCAGCGCGTGCAAGGCTTGCGCGTCGGCGTGTTCGAAAGTCCGCATGAGGAAGCCGTCGGGCCAGCGCGGCGAAGGGAGCGTGTCGTCGAGGATCTTGCGCAGCCGGACGTCGTTTGGCGCAGGCGGACCTGGCTCAAACATCACGTTCAGGCATCGGGCTGGAGCCGGCGGCGCAAGCTGTCGCGGCCAAGGCCGGTCGCCTCGAGCAGGCCCTTGCGCTTGGCTTCGAAATAATAGCCGGTCTGGTAGAGCAGGTCGGCGCGCTTGGCGTTGCCGCCGGCCACCAGCCAGGCGCCGCGCAGATATTTGACCGCGTATTTCAGATTGGTCTCGGCATCGAACAGACCCTTGGGCGGGCCTTCGTAGCCCATGCCGCGCGCCGTCGCGTGCTTGATCTGCATCAGCCCCCAATGGCCGTTGTTGTAGGCCTTGGGATTGAAGGTGCTCTCGCGGTTGACGACATGACGCACCAGGTCGATCGGCACCTCGTAGAGGGCGGCATATTTCGCGATGAGGCGCTCGACATCGCTACGCGTGCCGGTCGAATGGTCCTGCGCCGGCGCCATGGGGGTCTGGATGAGTGCTGCCGGGTTCTGCGGCACCACATAGGCGACCTGCTGGACACCGGGCATCATCGTTCCCTGCACGACCGTGCCGCCGGCAATCGGCGCAAGGATCGGCTTGGCCGACTTCAGCGTGGCGGGCGTCGCCAAGCCTGCGATCGAATAGGCGGATTCGGCTGTGGCGATGACCCTGACAGGGGCCGGCGCGGCATTGGCCGACATCATGGCCGCAGCGGCAGGTGCCGCCAGCGGGGTCGGCCCGGCAAAGGCGGCCGCGGGTTCGGCCGGCAGCGCGGCCTGGCCCGGTGTCAGTTCGGCCGTCTGGACCGGCGCGATGCCCGATGATTCCGGCAGCACCGCAACCGTTTCCGGCAGCGGTATCGTAAAGCCGGCATCGGCGCCCGCGGCGGTCGCCGTCTCGCTGAGGGCAGGCGCCGGCTTCATCTGCGACGTCGAGGTGCAGCCACTGACGCTTGCGGCGGCAAGGATCACACCGATCGCGATAAGGTTGAGTTTTGCTGGCAAGCCGCGTTCGGGTCCGGTTCGTCGGATGTTAAGAAACCCCTTACACCAGCGATTCTCGCCGGGCAATCGGGGCCACTTGATGGTTTTCGGGTGGCGGGGCTCAGGGCAAAGTGCGATATTGTTCCCTATCTGTACTCGTACCAACAGCCGTTTTTCGCCGTTTTGCGGAAAGGAGCACGTCATGGAAAACACGTCCGCGATCACAGCCGGCCACGCAGTGTTAGAAACAGTGATCGGTTTCATGGGCATCGCATGGAGCGAAACGGGCCTGATCCGGCTCTGCCTGCCCGAGCGCAGCCGTGAGGCGGTGGAACGCCGGCTGCTTCGCCACGGTGGTGTTTCGACCTCGACCGAGCAGCCGAAATGGGTCGTCGAGCTGATCGCCTCGATCAAGGCCTATGCCGCCGGAAAGGATGTCGACTTCACCGGCGTGCCGGTCGATCTGGCCGGCATCGATGATTTCCGCCTCGCCATCTACGATGAGGCACGAAAGCTCAGCTTCGGCGAGACCACCACATATGGCGAACTGGCCAAGCGCGCCGGCCATACCGGTCTGGCCCGCGAAACCGGCGCTGCCCTTGGCGCCAATCCTGTGCCGCTGGTCATCCCCTGCCACCGCATCCTCGCCGCGGGCGGCAAGATCGGCGGTTTTTCGGCGCCCGGCGGCTCGGTCACCAAGGAAAAGATGCTGGCCATGGAAGGCGTGCGCGTCGGCCCACCGCCGCCGGCGCAGGTGTCGTTCGGGTTTTAGGGCATCGCCTCAAAGGTGTGTTGAGATTCAGGTCAGGCCAGCATCACCTGAATATCAGCACACCTTAATTGTGGAAGAAGCGCCGGTGGAAACGCCGGTCCACATCGGGCCGCTTGCAGATGTAGACGGGGCAGAAGCTCGTATCGGCGCTGGGCACCGAAGCGCGCGTGCGGACCTCGCCCATGTTGCAGAACCGCTCGCTCTGCACATAACGGTCGTAGAGCGGCAGGCCCGGCACGCGCGACGACTGGTAGCGCAGGATGACCGCGCCTTCGCGGGCGATCGTCGACTGTATCTTGTTGCAACTCATATGGGTGGGATCGTAGCGCGAGATCGCCTGCGCCTGGGCGGCCACCAGTGTCAGGCAGATGGCAAACGGAACAGCCTTCATAACCCTCTCCACAACCAGTCCCTGCCCGCGAAAGCGGGGGGCCTGCCGCAACGGTTTCATGCGATTGGGGCGGCCATTGGGCAGCGCCGCCACCGTGCCTTTTTTCGCGCCATCTTGTTTTCCGTGCAAAAGCAGACTATATCAGCCCCATTGATATTTCGGCCGATCGATCCGGGCCTCGCGATCTTCGCGTTTGCTGACGTCTATCTCCAAAATCTCGATGCACACCGGCTGGACTTCGGTCTGGTCAAACCAAAGCAAATGCAAGGACTATTTTTATGGCAACTGGAACGGTCAAGTGGTTTAACTCCACCAAGGGCTTCGGCTTCATCCAGCCTGACAATGGCGGCGCGGACGTTTTCGTCCACATCTCCGCTGTTGAGCGCGCTGGTCTGTCGACCCTGGTCGAAGGCCAGAAGATCAACTTCGAGATCGAGCAGGACCGCCGCACTGGCAAGTCGTCCGCTGGTTCTCTGAGCAAGGCAGCCTGATTTTGCGAATGGCGCGCGCCGGGCGAAGGTCCGGGGCGCACGGCAAGTCACGGATGTACTGACAGTCGCGCGAGAAGCGCGCCGGAGCGGAAAGACCCGACAAGCTGGATCAGCAGATAGCTGCCAGCCCGGACCGGACGCTCCAATCAGGCTACCAAGAATGGGAAGGCGGGATTTATCCCGCCTTTTTGTTTGTCCGGGGTTGAGGCGTTTCGCTTTACGACCCCTCTCATGATATTTTCAATTCATGACCAAGCTCGAACAGATCGAAAGATCGATCGCAGCCCTGTGCCCCAAAGAACTAAAGGCCTTTGCCAAATGGTTCGAGGCGTTTCAGGCAGATTTGTGGGATATGCAGATCGAGGCCGACGGCCAAGGCCGGCAGACTTGATAAGTTTGCCAAGCAGGCTCTGGCTGAAGTTCGCGCGGGCCGAACCCGGCCTCTGTGAATCGCGTCCCCAATCATCGACAATTGGCGAAGGCGGCGAAGCTGCGTCCTTCTCCCCGTCACTATACGGGGAGAAGTGCCCGACAGGGCGATGAGGGGCAGCGCCGACGCTTCAAGAGGAACGATCGCAGAGCCAAGCACAATGAAGGCTGGCGCCGCCCCTCATCTGGCTGCCGCCATCTTCTCCCCGTAGAACGGGGAGAAGGACGCTCTCGTCGCCGGTTTCGCCAATTGTCGACCTTGCCTACCCCACCCACTCCATTGGCATATGCCCCTGATCCGCCTCCACCCGCTTCAGCCACGCCACCACCGCCGGGTAGGCGTCGAGTTGGAAGCCGCCCTGCTCTGCCGTGTGCGTATAGGCATAGAGCGCGACGTCGGCGACGCTGAAGGAATCGCCGACAAAAAAGCCGTTGTTTTCCAGGTATTTGTTCATCACGCCGAGCGCCTTGTTGCCGCGCTCCAGCGTCACTGCCAGCCGCTCCGGCGTCGCATCCCCTGCCCGCTCGGGAAAGGTCAGCAGGGCCTTGCGCACGGCAATGTAGGGCTCGTGGCTGTATTGCTCGAAGAACAGCCATTGATAGGCCAGCCCGCGCTCGTATCTGTCCGCCGGCAGGAAGCGCGTGCCTTCGGCGAGATAGAGCAGGATGGCGTTGGATTCGGCCAGCCGCCGGCCGTCGTCGAGTTCGAGCAGCGGCACCATGGCGTTCGGGTTCTTGGCAACAAAGTCGGCTTTGCGCGTCTCGCCGGTGTGCGAGCTGACCTCGACAGTGATGAAGCTCAGCCCAAGCTTGGCCATCAGCAGGCGCGGCTTGTAGCAATTGCCGCTGTCGATCATGCTGTAGAGTATCATTTCCGCTCCCCGGGCATCACGCACGGCGCGATTATCGCAGGGCCTGCGGCCTCATCCAGTGATTTGTTTTGGCGGGTCGATCAGCGGCGCTGATGCAACTGAACCACCTTGCTCTCGGGTTCGAGCAGCGCATCGATGGCCAGGGGATTCTCGTTGAAGATCGTGCCGGCCAGCTTCGGCCGGGCAAGATGGAACCCTTGCAGCAGGTCAACGCCGCCTTCCAGCGCGACGCGCAGATGCACGGCCTGCTCGATCCCCTCGACCAGAACCTTGGCGCCACGCTCATGCAGCGTCGAAACCAGCGGCCGGAAGAATTTTTCGGCGGCGGCGTGACGGCAGAGTTGCGAAAACCACGCACCATCGATCTTGACGATGTCGGGCTTGAGAAGCCCTACCCGCTCCTCCGTCGAATGGCCGGTGCCGAAATCGTCGATGGCGATGCGGATGCCGTCGCGCCGCATCTCGCGCACCAGCCTCAACAGCAACGCGTCATCGGCGGCCTGTTCGGTGATCTCGCACACCAGCATGCCTGGATGCAGGTCGAAATCAGCGAGATGCCGGGTCATCAGTCGAATCTCGGCCAGCGCCCGCCCGGGATGGTCGTTGATCAGCGGGTTGTAGTTGAAGAACAGGTCGAGCCCATCGACGCCGATGTTGCGGAAATTCCTGAGATGCAGCACCCGGCACATGGCTTCGACATATAGCCGGTCGGCGGCCGGAATGCCGTCGAAGAAAGCCTGTGGCGCACCTGGCTGGCCGTCGAGATAGGGCTCGATCAGGCCCTCGACCGCGACAGGTTCCAAAAACCTGCCGCGCGGGGCGAAGATCGGCTGGTAGGCACTGCGCAACCGGAATTCGCCGTAGATGCCGTATTCGATGCCGACCTCGTCGGCAAAGATCGCATCGCCGACATCCCGTCGCCTGTCTGGCCGCGTATTCATGGCGTCACCCTGCGCCCGAAGGCCTTCGCCGGTCGCGGCGAAGGCGCGGTCACAGGCGTTTTGCCGGCGTCGGGCGTTACCGGAGGCGGCTGCTTGTCCTTGTCGAAGGCGTGGAAACTGGTCGGAGCCAGTTCGGGTCGCGCCAGCACGAAGCCCTGCACCATCGAGGCGCCCGATTTCTCGGCCAGTTCGAGTTGCCAGCTTTCCTCGATGCCTTCGAAGACGGTGCGGATGCCCTGGTCCTCGAAGCTTTTCACCATGGCCGTCAGCAGCGCGAAACCAGCGCCGGATTCCATCAGCTGCGTGATCCACAAGGCGTCAAACTTGACGATGTCGGGCTTCAGTTCCTTGATGCGGTTGATGTCGGAATCATCGGCGCCGTAATCGTCGACCGCGATGCGAAAGCCGTTGCCCCGGAGCGCCGCGACGAAACTGAACAGCGTTTCCTGCGACGCTGATCTCTGCTCGGTCACCTCGCAGACGACCCGGCGCGGATCGATACCGGCCTCGTGCAGCACCAGCCGCATCTCTCGCAGCGCGTTATCGGCGATCGTGCGTTCGGTGAACACCGACGGATCGAAATTGATGAAGATCGATGCTTCCTGCGGCAGGCAGGCACCAGCATTCAAAAGGTGCAAGGTCCGGGTCAGTGCCTCGATATGCAAGCGATCGGCGGCCGGACAAGTGCTGAAAAAACTCATCGGCGACTGCGGCTCGCCGTCCCGGAACGGCCGGATCAGCCCTTCGAACGCCACAACGGAAAGCTTGCCTTCCTTGAAGGCGAAGATCGGCTGGAAGGCGCTTTGCAGCGTGTAGATGCCCCAGACACCGGTCGAGGTGCCGTCCTTCTGGCGAATGATGTGGGCAAGCCCGATGCTGCGCGACAAGGGTTCCTCGCTCCGCAAGACTGGCGGAATTGGATTGTGATCCTGCCATGCAAGGGTCTACCGGCCGTTAATGAATTTATTGTTGCCGATCACAAGTCCCGGCCACAGATCCCCAATCACGGGTCCACAATCACGGCTCATTGAGCGCTGGCTCAGCCGACAATGCTTGCACTCGGCAAGATCATGCGACATGAGAGGCGCCGCGGCCGTCCTTGGCCGCGAGGACCTCTTTGGAGATAATTCGTCATGGCCTTTCTTGCCGATGCCCTTTCCCGCGTAAAGCCTTCCGCGACCATCGCGGTGACGCAGAAAGCGCGCGAGCTGAAAAACGCCGGCCGTGATATCATTGGCCTCGGCGCCGGCGAGCCGGATTTCGACACGCCCGACAACATCAAGAATGCGGCGATCGAAGCCATCCGCCGTGGCGAGACGAAGTATCCGCCGGTCTCAGGCATCGTGCCGCTGCGCGAGGCGATCGCCAAGAAATTCAAGCGCGAGAACAATCTTGACTACAGACCGGAGCAGACTATCGTCGGCACCGGCGGCAAGCAGATCCTGTTCAACGCCTTCATGGCGACGCTGAACCCCGGCGACGAGGTGATCATCCCCCGCCCCTACTGGGTCAGCTATCCCGAGATGGTGGCGATCTGCGGCGGCACGTCGGTGTTTGCCGACACCTCCATCGACAATGGCTTCAAGCTGACGGCCGCCGTGCTGGAAAAAGCGATCACACCGAAGACCAAATGGCTGCTGATGAACTCGCCGTCGAACCCTTCGGGCGCCGCCTATACCGAGGCAGAATTGCGCGCGCTGGCCGACGTGCTGCTCAAGCACCCGCATGTCTGGACGCTGACCGACGACATGTACGAGCACCTGACCTATGGCGATTTCGTCTTCAAGACCATCGCCGAGGTCGAGCCGAAACTATACGAGCGCACGCTGACCATGAACGGCGTGTCGAAAGCCTATGCCATGACCGGCTGGCGCATCGGCTATGCCGCAGGTCCCGTGCAGTTGATCAAGGCGATGGACATGATCCAGGGCCAGCAGACCTCGGGTGCCTGCACCATCGCCCAATGGGCCTCGGTCGAGGCGCTGAACGGCCCGCAGGACTTCATCGCCAAGAACAAGGCGATCTTTCAAGGGAGACGCGACCTCGTCGTTTCGATGCTCAACCAGGCGCGCGGCATTTCTTGCCCGTCGCCGGAAGGCGCCTTCTACGTCTATCCGTCCTGCGCGCAGCTGATCGGCAAGAAGACCAAGGCCGGCAAGGCGATCGACACCGACGAGACCTTCTGCTCGGAACTGCTCGAAGCCGAAGGCGTCGCGGTGGTGTTCGGCTCGGCCTTCGGTCTTGGCCCGAACTTCCGCATCTCCTACGCCACCTCGGAGACGCTGCTGGAGGAAGCCTGCACGCGCATCCAGCGCTTTACCGCGTCGCTGACCTGATCAAAGACGCCATCGTCGAACTGAAAACCCGGCTCACCGCCGGGTTTTTTATGGGCAACAGGGCCGCGCCTCACCCTTCCTGCTTGACCGCCCTGGCCGAACGGGCCTCTGCCGGCGCCAGCACGGCAAACAAGAGCGCGGCAGTGAGTAGCGAAACAATCGCCGCCGTCAGCATTGCCGCATGGAAGCCTCCGGCATAGGCGGCCTCAAACAGGTCGCGCAGACCGCTCTCGCCCATTGCCGCATCGGTTACGAAGTCGTGCCGCGAAACGGCGGCGCGGGCCACCACTTCGGCGTTGGCGACACCAGCGGTTTCGAGGTTTGTCGTCAGCAGGCTTGTCGCCCGCATGCTCATCAGGGCGCCAAGCAGCGCGATACCGATGGCAAGGCCGGTCTGGCGGGTGGCGTTGATGACCGCCGACACCATCCCCGAGCGTTCACGCGGCGCATAGGACATGGCGGCCGCATTGCTGGTCGGAATCGCCAGCGCGTTGCCAAGGCCACCGACGGCGAAGAGCAGGCCGATCATCGCATAGGGCGTCGCGGGTCCTGCCCAGCACATGCCGAGCATGGAAACGCCGATCAGGAAATAGCCCGATGTCATCAGCGCGGAATGCCCGTAGCGATGACTGAGCCTGCCGATCGCCGGCGAGACGAGCATCTGGACAAGGAAGACAGGCGCCATGCGCAGGCCAGTCTGCGTCGGCGACCAGCCCTGCACCTGCTGCAGGAACATCGAGTAGAGGAAGACGCTGGTGTAGGAGGTCAGGCCGAGCGCGAAGGACGCTACATTGGCGACAGCGAAACGAATGTCGCGGAACAGGCCGAGCGGCAGCATGGGGCGCGGCGTGCGCGCCTCGAAGGCGAGGAAGAGCGCCAGCCCGACAACGGCGACAGCAAGCGCAATGACCGTCTGCCGGTCGCCCCAGCCGTTCTCGCCGGCCGATATCAGGCCGAAGGTCAGCGCGCCCAGCCACACGATGCTGAGCGCCAGGCCGGCGAGATCGAGATGGGCATGCTCGGGATGCGCCGTCTCCTTGATCGAGAGGGCACCCAGCACGATCGTGAACAGGCCGACCGGCAGGTTGATGAGGAAAATGCTCTGCCAGCCGGCGGTTTCGACCAGGACGCCACCGAGGATCGGGCCGACCAGCAGTGAGACGGCGGCGAAGGACGACCAGCCGCCAATGACGCCGGCGCGCTCGCGGGCGTCGGGAAATGCCTGTGTCAGGATCGATAGCGCGCCGGGAATGAGCAGTGCCCCCGCGACGCCCTGCACCACCCGCCCCGTCAGCAGCACCGTCAGGGTGGGCGCGAACGCGCAGATGGCGGAACCGACCACGAAGATGCCGACGCCCGCCAGCCAGGAGCGCTTGCGCCCGTAGCGGTCGCCGATCAGCCCCGCCGACAGCATGAAGGCCGACAGGCACAGCGTGTAGGAATCGACGACCCATTGCAGGCCGCCGAAATCGGTGTTCAGCGCCCGTTGGATCGTCGGCAGCGCGACATTGACGATGCTGACGTCGAGCAGCGCCACGAATGTGCCGAGATAGACGGCGGCGATCAGATAGATACGACGACCCGACATGGCGGCTCCGAAATATCGTTCATCTAAAAATGCTGGAGCAGGTCGTGTCGCTCGTCGCGGCCAGGCTCAACCGGAATACTGCTCGTCGGTGACCTTCTCCAGCCAGTCGACATGGACGCCATCGAGCGCTTCCTGCATGGCCATATGCGTCATCGCCGATGTCGGCCCGGCGCCGTGCCAGTGCTTCTCGCCTGGCGCGAACGAAATGACATCACCGGCCTTGATCTCCTGGATAGGACCGCCCCATGTCTGCGCGCGGCCGGCGCCGGCGGTGACATACAGCGTCTGGCCAAATGGATGCGTGTGCCAGTGGGTGCGCGCGCCGGGCTCGAAACTGACCATCGTGGCCCTGAGCCGCGCCGGCGCTTCCTTTTCGATGACTGGCGTCTGCAGCACCCGGCCAGTGAAGTATTTTTCCGGCGCGATGATGGTCGGCACGCTGCCGCAGGCAATGATCTTCATCGTCGGTGATCCTCGATTTGCTGGCGAACAGGGGCATCACGCCGCCGCGCGCCCGAGCCATTCATTGTGGGCGGCACTTTCCTCCCATATCACACGCCGCGCAACAGCCACCGCCCGGCAGGCATCTGCACCAAGCTTCTTAACCATGAACGCTTGATCGCCGGCGGCAGTGGCCGAATTGCCGGCCGAACGCGGCAGCCTCAATGGCTTTTTAACAGCTGGGGCCTAGCCGTAGCCCTACATTTCAGGGGGCGATGAGATGAGCATACTGGCTACGATCAGGGACCAAAGCGGCAGGGTCTATCGCGGCATCCAGTTCCTTCTGGTGCTGAGCATCAGCGCGGCCGCGCTTGGCGCCTTCGACGTCTCGCAGAACCTGCCTTCCGGCACCGCCTTTGGCGTATCCATCGTCGCCACCGCGCTCGCCCTGCTGGCGCTGATGTACATGCGCAGCAGCGTCGTCCATCGCCTGCAATCGGCGGCGGCAGCAGAGGCGGAAAAGCATGACTTCCTGACCAAGGATGCCATGACCGGGGCGATGACCCGCCGCTATTTCCTGGAGGCCCTGCGCGACAGCCTTGGCACCATGCGCGACAGGCGCGAAGCGACCCTGCTCCTGATCGACCTCGATCATTTCAAGCAGCTCAACGACACGTTCGGGCACCAGTTCGGCGACCTTACCCTGGCGCACCTCGTCCGGACCGCCGAGCGCATTTTTGCCGGCAGCATGGTCGGGCGACTCGGCGGCGACGAGTTCGGCGTCATCGTCGCGCATAGCGACCTCACCGCCATCAACAAGGACGTGCGACGCCTGCTGGACGCTATGCGCGCCGGAAAGCCGCATGAGGGCAAGATCATCCCGCTCTCCATCTCCATCGGCGTGGCGCTTGCGCCGTCCCATGCCTCCAATTCGACCGAACTCATGCTGCTCGCCGATCTGGCGCTCTACGAGAGCAAGGCGGCGGGTCGCGGACGCGTCACCGTGTTCGACGAGGAGATGCTGTCCGACAAGCGCTATCGCCGCCTGGTCGAGCGCGAATTGCGTGCGGCCATCTATCTCGGCGAGCTCGAGCTGCACTACCAGCCGATCGTCAACCCGGACAGCTCGCCTTACGCGCTGGAAGGGCTGATCCGCTGGCGCCACCCGGTGCGCGGCCTGATATCGCCGGCCGAATTCATTCCGATCGCCGAGCGCTCGACCCTGATCGACATGCTGGGCGAGTGGGTGTTCAGGCGAGCCTGCGCCGATATCGGCCATTTCCAGGGCCGCCGCATATCGATCAACGTTTCCGGCGAACAGCTGAAGCGCGACGAGATCGTGACGATGTGCGACCGCGTGCTGAAGGAAACCGGCCGCTCCGCCGCGCAATTCGTCATCGAGATCACCGAAACGGTAGCGACCGCCGCCACGCCCGAGATCCTGCGGCGCCTCGAAGCGCTGCGCGGCCTCGGCTTTCACATCGCGCTCGACGATTTCGGCACCGGCCATTGCGGCTTCAACTATCTGAAGACCCTGCCCATCGACAGCATCAAGATCGACCGCTCCTATATCCGAAGCCTTGCCTATGACCAGGTCGCGCAGATCTTCGTCTCGGCCCTGGCGCAGATCGCGCGCATCCAGGACGTCACCATCGTTGCCGAAGGCGTCGAGACGCAGGAGGAATTCGCTCTGGCCAAGGCCGCCGGCTGCAACCGCTTCCAGGGCTATTTCTTCGGCCGGCCGGTGCCGCGCGACAAGATCGACCCCCTCCCCGCCAATGCCTCGCCACTTGCCCTGATCGCCTGAGACAGCCGGGAAGGCGTCCGCTTCCTATTTTTCTTGCCCTGCCGGCAAACAAGTGGGACGATGGTTTTGGGCAGGTGGCCATTGAAGAAGAACCCCGCCCGCGACGGTCGAACAGGCCGGCCGCCGCTCAGGACCGACTGATCTCGCCTGACCATGAATGCCAGCCGGTCCTACGGGAAACGCCTGAGTGGAGGTCAGTCATGGGTACTCGCGCCGGAGGACGACGCACGGGACCGAAATGCATTGCCATAGTCGGTCCCTTCGCAAGCGGTAAGACGACACTTCTCGAAGCCATATTGGCCCGCACGGGCGCCATCCCCCGACAAAATCCCGTTTCATCGGGAAACACCGTTTCCGATCATTCGCCCGAGGCGCGCGCTCACGCCATGAGCGTCGAGGCGACCGTCGCCACCACAGATTTCATGGGCGAGCAACTCACCTTCGTCGATTGTCCCGGCTCCATCGAATTCTCCTTCGAGGCCGAGCCGGTGCTGGCCGCCTGCGACCTCGCGGTGGTCGTGGCGGAAGCCGACGAGAAGAAGATCCCTGCCTTGCAGCTGATCATGCGCAAGCTCGATGATCTCGGCGTGCCGCGCATCCTGTTCCTCAACAAGGTCGACAAGTCGATCGCCGGCGTGCGCGACACGCTGAAGATGCTGCAGCCGGCGAGTTCCGTGCCGCTCTTGCTGCGCCAGATCCCGCTGCGCAAGGATGGCGTCGTCATCGGCTCGATCGATCTGGCGCTGGAGCGCGCCTACATCTATCGCGAATATGCCGAGAGCGAGGTCGCCCAGATACCCGGCGACGACAAGGCGCGCGAGCTTGAGGCACGCTTCTCCATGCTTGAGACCTTGGCCGACCATGACGACCAGCTCATGGAACAGCTGCTCGAGGAGATCGAGCCGCCGAAGGACGCGGTCTTCGACGACCTTGCCGCGGACCTGCGCGGCGGCGCCGTGACGCCGGTGCTGATCGGCACCGCCGAGAAAGGCAATGGTGTGCTGCGCCTGCTCAAGGCGATCCGCCACGACGCGCCCGACATCGAGGCGACCCGCAAGCGGCTTGGCCTCGCCGATGGCAATGCGACCGTGGTCCAGGTGATGAAGACCATCCACACGCCTCATGGCGGCAAGCTGTCGGTCTCGCGCATACTCTGCGGCCAGGTCGGCGACGCTTCCGAGCTCTATCTGTCCAACGGCGAGACGGCGAAAGTCTCCGGCATCTACAGGATGCTCGGCAAGGACCAGGTGAAGGTCGGCTCCGCCAAGGCCGGCGATACGGTGGCGCTCGGCAAGCTGGACGGCGTCACGACCGGCCAAACGCTGAGTTCGGCCAAGGGCGGCATCAAGCCGCTGGTCACGCTGGAACCGCCGCAGTCGGTCTTCGCCTTCGCGCTCAGGCCAAAGGAACGCAAGGACGAGGTCAAGATGTCCGCCGCCATCCAGCGCCTGGCCGAGGAGGATCCCTCGCTTAGCCTGCGCCATAACCAGGACTCGGCGGAGACCGTGCTGTCGGGCCATGGCGAGATGCATCTGCGCGTCGTGCGCGAGCGGCTGGAGGGCAAGAACCAGATCCCGGTCGAAGGCCACGCGCCCGCCGTGCCCTATCGCGAGACGATCCGCAAACCGGCGCAGCAGCGCGGCCGCCACAAGAAGCAGTCCGGCGGCCATGGCCAGTTCGGCGATGTGGTGATCGAGATCAAGCCGCTGCCGCGCGGTTCCGGCTTCCAGTTCACCGACACCATCACCGGCGGCGTCGTGCCGAAGACCTACATCCAGTCGGTCGAGACCGGGGTGCGGGACTATCTTAAGTCGGGTCCGCTCGGCTTCCCAGTCGTCGATGTCGCCGTCAACCTGTCGGACGGCTCGTATCACGCGGTCGATTCCTCCGACATGGCCTTCCAGATGGCGGCGAAGATGGCGATGAAGGAAGGCATGGCTGCCTGCTCGCCGGTGCTTCTGGAGCCGGTGATGAAGGTCGAGATCGTCACGCCTTCGGATGCGACGTCGAAGATCATCGCGCTGATCCCGCAGCGGCGCGGCCAGATCCTCGGCTATGACGCGAGGCCCGACTGGCCGGGATGGGATGTCGTCGAGGCGACCATGCCGCAAGCCGAGATCGGCGACCTGATCATCGAGCTGCGCTCGGCGACCGCCGGCGTCGCCAGCTACCGCGCAGCCTTCGACCATATGGCCGAACTTAGCGGCCGCCTGGCCGACGAGGCGATGAACGCCAACGGCAAGGCCGCCTGAGGCCTGCCGACGGTGGCGGAACAATGCATGTCGCCCAAAAGTGCGCAGCGGTTTTGGGCGACATGCATAAAAACAAAGAGCTAAAGCGCGCTGCATGAATCCGCGCGGACGCGACGCGCTTTGGCCTGTCGCCGCCCTGGCTGTTGCAACATTTGCAGACATGAAAAACGGCGCCCGGATGTTCCGGACGCCGTCCTGTTTGCGGACCGTTTTCCTGGGAGGCGAAACGGTAGGTCCGCCGCATGTTTGCCGCCGATGCCTGATGGCTCGGCAGAATTGGTTCGGACGCGGTAGCTGCCTGAGCCCGGACCGCTCGAGTGATGCCCCCATCCCCCGAACGAACCAAAACCGCGTCCTATGATCTGCTTAGCAGACCGTGAACCTCCGCGGCATGTTACCCGATGTTACATGTCACTGTTACGCGGCAAAAGCGGATGGGTTTTTGTGGATGTTGCAGGTCCAGACAACAAAAAAGCCGGATCAATGAAGATCCGGCTGAGTTTGATTGGAAGTGCCGATTAAGGCTAACCTCCAGAGGGGAACACTCGAGGGCGCTAATGGGAGGAGAACGCGCCCAAGAGATGATCTATATATCTGCTCAACATGCCCAAGAAACAAGCATCTATTTTGCAACACACGCATGCAAAAAGACATAGGCTGTGGTCCAACCCGCCTATCGGCCCAATAGGACCAGCAAAAACGGCGAAATGAGTACACGGGGAGCTGATTTTTCCGCGAAATCGCCGGTCGAAGCCCGCATCGCGCTCCAAAATGCCGAAAATCGGGAATGACGTGTAAACAAGCAGAAGGCGTTCATTTCTACGGCAATCACCAGGAAAACACTCGATGCGACCATTTTCGGCGATTACTGGCAGTGCGGCCTTCTTCATTGCGGCGCCCGGTGTGGTTGCCGGCCTGGTGCCCTGGCTGCTGATGGATGGCTATCGCCTGCCTTGTCGACACTGCCCGGCCTTGTGCCTGTCGGTGCGGTGCTGATCGTCGTATCCGTGGCCATGCTACTGCATGCCTTCGCCCGCTTTGCCCTTGAAGGCCTGGGCACGCCGGCACCCGTGGCGCCGACCGAAAGGCTGGTCGTCGGCGGCATCTACCGCCACGTCCGCAACCCGATGTATGTGGCCGTGCTGTCGATCATCCTCGGCCAGGTCATGCTTTTTTCAAGCTGGACGCTGGCCGCCTATGGCGTGATCGCGGCCGCTGCCATCGTGTCCTTCGTCAGGCTCTACGAAGAGCCGACGCTGGCCCGTCGCTATGGCGCCGAATACGATGTTTACCGCCGCAACGTGCCTGGCTGGTTGCCTCGGCTGACGCCCTGGCGGGGATGATCTGACAAGGCGGCTACGGCACTTCAGGGTTAGAACGACCAGCTTCTGGCCTTCGCAATAATGAAATCCCGGAAGACATGCAGCTTCGCCTGGTTCTTCATTGCATCCGGATAGGCGAAATAGGTGTCGAAGGACGGCACTTCGGTCTCCGGCAGCAACTGCACCAGGCCTGAATCCTTGCTGATCACATAGTCGGGCAACATGGCGATGCCCGCCCCGCCCTGCACCGCGCGCTTGATCGACAATATGTCATTGATCTGCAGCGTCGGCACGCGCTGTCCGCCGTCGAAATCGCCGACCGTCTCCAGCCAGTTCAGTTCCGACAGATGCGTCGGCACGGGTACGCCGAAGGTGACGATGCGATGGCTCTTCAACTCGGCCACCGACGCCGGCTTGCCGTGCTTGGCGACATAGGACGGAGCCGCGTAGAGGTGGAAGTGCACCGTGAACAAGCGGCGCTGGATCAGGTCGGGCTGTTGCGGCTGCCGCAGGCGGATGGCGCAATCGGCCTGGCGCATGGTGAGGTCGAGTTCCTCATTGGCGAGGATCAGCTGCAGGCTGATTTCGGGATAGAGCTCGATGAATTCCTGCACGCGCTCGGTCAGCCAGCCGGCGCCGAGCCCCACGGTCGTCGTCACGCGCAGCACGCCCGACGGACGGTCCTTGGTTTCGGTCAGCCGCGACTTGATCGTCTCGAGCTTCATCAGCACGTCATGCGCCGTGCGAAACAGCATCTCGCCCTGTTCGGTCAGCACCAGGCCACGCGCATGGCGATTGAACAGCGGCACGCCGACATCATGTTCAAGCGCGCTGACCTGCCGCGAAATTGCCGATTGCGATAGATGCAATGTCTCCGCGGCATGGGTAAACGACCCCGCCTCCGCCGCAGCGTGAAACACGCGTAGCTTGTCCCAGTCCAACGCCATGATACCCCTCGTTCTGTTTTTGGCGTCTGAATGAAAAATCAGGCTTTTACACGGCGTTGTTCAGCCGTTTTTTGAACAAATTCACTCCGCCGCCTCGCGGTGAACCTCGATGCCAGCGAGATACTTTTCCGCCTCCAGCGCGGCCATGCAGCCAAGCCCCGCCGCCGTCACCGCCTGGCGGTAGATATCGTCGGTCACATCACCGGCTGCGAACACGCCGGGCACGTCGGTGCGGGTCGAATCCGGCGCCGTCCACAGGTAGCCGTTCGGCTTCTGCTTGAGCTTGCCGACGAACAGGTCGACCGCCGGCGCGTGGCCGATCGCCACGAACACGCCGTCGACCTTGAGGTGCGACTCGGCGCCGGTCACCACATGCTTGAGCTTCAGCCCTTCGACCGAAGGCGGCAGCGGCGTCTTGCCGGGCCGGCCGGTGATCTCGTCGATGACCGTGTCCCAGATGACGCGGACATTGTCCTTCTTGAGCAGCCGCTCGCGCAGGATACGCTCGGCGCGGAAGTCGCCGCGCCGATGGATGACCGTCACGCTCTTGGCGAGATTGGACAGATAGAGCGCCTCCTCCACCGCCGAATTGCCGCCGCCGATCACCGCGACATCCTTGCCGCGATAGAAGAAGCCGTCGCAGGTGGCGCAGGCCGACACGCCAAAACCCATGAAGTGCTGTTCGGTCGGGATGCCCAGCCATTTCGCCTGCGCACCGGTGGCGATGATGAGCGCGTCGGCTGTGTAGGTGGTGCCGGAATCGCCCTTGGCGCGGAACGGCCGCACATTGAGGTCGACCTCGGTGATGATGTCGTTGATGATGTCGGTGCCGACATGCTCGGCCTGCTTCAGCATCTGCTCCATCAGCCACGGACCCTGGATCGGATCCGCGAAGCCCGGATAGTTCTCGACATCGGTGGTGATCATCAGCTGACCGCCCTGCTGCAGGCCAGCGACCAGCATCGGCTTCAGCATGGCGCGTGCAGCGTACACGGCCGCGGTATAGCCGGCGGGGCCGGAACCGATGATGAGAACGGGAGCGTGCTTGGTGGTCATCTAGAGCCTCTGCGGAGAGCAGCCAGCGAAGTGTGGCGCGAAAAATCTCGTCTGATATCGCCGACAATGTAAGTGTTGCCGGCAACGCCAGCAAGACGATCGGGCCGTCGTCCCCGGAAAGCTTCGCCTCCTCAGCCTATTCGCGGAACAATCGCTTTCGTTACAGCCTCAAAATCGCATCACTGAGGGCTGGCATCGCCACAAAAGTCGTTTAATTACAAAATCACGAAAGATTCTTTCGCGCAGCCTGAAAGCCGCCTATGCCGCTCAAAGCCGACCTCGACGCCATCGACTGGAAGATCCTGCGCGAGCTTCAGGGCGACGGACGCATGACCAATGTCGAACTGTCGAGCCGCGTCGGTATTTCAGCACCACCATGCCTGCGCCGGGTCAAGCGGCTGGAGGAAAGCGGCATCATCCGCGGCTACCGCGCTTTGCTCGACGCACCGGCGCTGGGTCTCGATGTCGTCGCCTTCTGCCTGGTCGGCCTGCATCACCAGGCCGACGCCGAGCTGCGCACCTTCGCCGAGCGCACGCGCGGCTGGCCGATCGTGCGCGACGCCTGGATGGTGTCGGGCGAATCCGATTTCCTGCTGCATTGCGTGGCAAGCGACCTCGGCGCCTTCCAGACCTTCGTCATCGAGGAACTGACCTCGACGCCCAACGTCGACACGGTGCGTACCGCGCTGACCATTCGCCGCGTCAAGGACGAGGGACTGGTGGCGTTCAAGGCTTGATGGGCAGGACTGCTGAAACCCTATAGAAACCAGGGGGATGGGGCCGTCCCTTGAATCTGTTGGTCGACCAACAGCAATAAGCCCGCCTAAAGCGCCTCGACCGCGGCCAGCAGTCCTTCCAGATCCTTGCGGTCGCGCAGTGGCAGCACCTCGAACCCGGATTCGCTTCTCGCCTCGCCGTCCATCAGCCAGCCACACGACAGCCCGGCCCGCCGGCCAGCTTCCATGTCCGCCGGCTTGTCGCCGACGATCAGCGAACGCTGTAAATCAAGCCCGAGACGCTTAGCCGCCTCGATCAGCATGCCAGGATTGGGCTTGCGCATCGGATGATCAGCGATCGCCAGCGGCCCCTCGCCCGCTTCGTGGTAGGCGCAGGCCAAGACCATATCCACGAATGCATCCCGGGCACGCAGCAGGTCGAGCACGCGGCCGTTGACATCAGCGAAATCACCCCAGCCGAAATAGCCGCGCGCGATGCCCGACTGGTTGGTGACGATGATGACGGGAATGCCCTGCCGGTTGGCAGCCACGATCGCCGGCACGATGTTGTCCAGCAGCACCATCTTTTCCGGATCATCCGGATAGCCCGTATCGACGTTGATGGTGCCGTCGCGATCGAGGAACAGCGCCGGCGTTCCGGCGGCAAAGCTCCGCTCGCCGACCCGCTCGATCCACAGCCCTGGTTCCGCTAGCGGATACGGTCTCGGCGGGGTGTCCTTGTCAGGCATTGCTCAGGCGCGCTTCGACCACTTCGCACAGATAGTGATAGAGGCACAGATGCCCCTGCTGGATGATCGGCGTCGAGGTCGAGGGCACGTTGAGCAGGATGTCGCACAGCGGCTTCAGCTTGCCGCCGGTGTCTCCGGTCAGGCCGATCACCGTCATGTCCATCATCCGCGCCTGCTCGGCGGCGGCCAGGATGCTCGGCGAATTGCCGCTGGTCGAGATCGCCAGGAGCACCGCGCCAGCCGAGCCATGCGCCTCGACCTGGCGCGAAAACACCGTGTCGAAGCCGTAATCATTGCCCCAGGCGGTCAGCACCGCGGCATTGGCCGGCAGCGCGATGACATTGTAGGCCTTGCGCTCCTTGAGGAAGCGGCCGACCAGTTCGCCGGCGATGTGGATGGCGTCGCTGGCCGAGCCGCCATTGCCGGCGATCAGGAAAGCCTTGCCTTGCGAAAGAGCCGTCACCACGGCGTCCGCCGCCCGCTCCATCTCGCTGGTCAGGTCGCGCTCGACCATGGCTGTGATGGCGGCCGCCGAGCGGACCAGATAGTCATTCAGTTCAGACATGAAATCCTCAATTGCTTCCGGTGGCGCGCAATTTGCCGATGGTGCCAGTCGTGCTTTTGCCGGCGACGAGATCGACCAGCACGACGCGCCCGCCGGCCTTCTGCACCACATCGGCGCCGACAACCGTGTCGATCGTATAGTCCGCGCCCTTCACCAGTATGTCGGGCAGCAGGGCCTCGATCAACGCCAGCGGCGTGTCTTCCTCGAAAACCACCACCGCATCGACCGATGCAAGGGCGGCGAGCACGCAGGCGCGGTCATGCTGGTCGTTGACCGGGCGGCTCGGCCCTTTCAGCCGGCGCACCGAAGCATCGCTGTTGAGGCCGAGCACCAGCCGGTCGCACTGGCTGCGCGCCGCGTGCAGCAGGCTGACATGGCCGGCATGCAGGATGTCGAAACAGCCATTGGTGAAGCCGACGCTGAGGCCCTCTTCCTTCCATGCCGCAACCATCCGTGCGGCAGCCGACGCGTCGAGGATGGCGTCCTTGTGGACGGTCGGTCCGTGCGAGCGGAACAGCGCGCCAGTCAGTTCCTCGACCGTCAGCCGCGCGGTGCCGCGCTTGCCCACGACGACGCCACCGGCGGCATTGGCTATGGAAGCCGCCGCGACGCGGTCGGCGCCGGCGGCGAGCGCCAGCGCGAAGCTCGCGATCACCGTGTCGCCGGCGCCCGAAACATCGAACACTTCGCGCGCCTGCGTGGCGATATGGCGGGCATCATCCGCGCCGACGACGCTCATGCCCTTTTCGCTGCGCGTCGCGACCACGAACTCGAAACCGTGCCCTGCGATCAACTCGCGCGCGGCCGCCACGATCTCGTCATCGGAAAACACCGCGCGGCCGACAGCCTCGCCGAGTTCCTTGCGGTTGGGAGTGATGGCGGTGGCACCGGCATAGCGGCCGTAGTCGCGGCCCTTCGGGTCGACCAGCACCGGCTTGCCCGCATCACGGCAGATCGCGATCAGTTCGGCGGCGACGCCGTCGAGCAATATGCCCTTGCCGTAGTCGGACAGGATGACGATGTCGGCGTGTTCCAGCGCGTCGCGGAAATGCCGGATCAGCCCCGCCCGCTCGGTGGCACCCAGCGGCTTGATCTCTTCTTCGTCGAAACGCAGCACCTGCTGGTTGAGCGCGCTGAAGCGGCTCTTCGACGAAGTCATGCGACCGCGATCCTGCGACAGGCCGGCCGTGTCGACGCCAAGCTCGCTCAGCATGCGCATCAGATTGTCTCCGGCATGGTCGGCGCCGATCGCCGACACCGGAATGGCCCTGGCCCCCAGCGAGACGATGTTGCAGACCACATTGCCGGCGCCGCCCATGGCAGACATTTCGCCGCGCCCGTGCAGGACGGGAATCGGCGCTTCCGGCGAGATCCGCTCGATGACGCCGTTGACGAAGCGGTCGAGGATGAAATCGCCGACCACCAGCACGGTGGCCTGGCCGAACCGCGCGATGGCGCGGTGCAAGGGTTCGGGAGAAGGCGGATTGTGCTTGATCATGTCACTGGCAACGCGCTGATAAGGCCGATCTCAATCATATGGGTCATTATTGTCGACGGGCCGGATCGTTCATGGCCCTGATCGTTCATGGCGAAGCCGATATACCGCAAATCCACGCAGCGCAACGCCGGCACATACCCCCGCCCCGAATGGTCAGCTCTTCTGCAAGGCCACGTGGACGCCCAGTCCGACCAGCACGGCACCGCCCGCCCGCTGCATCAGGCGTTGCGCGCGGCTTGAACGCCGCAGCCGGCCGATCACGGCACCAGCCAGGAACACGCAGACGATGTCGGCCGAGGAGAACATCAGGTTGACGATCGTTCCCAGCACGACGAATTGCAGCCAGACCGGCAACGCCGCCGAAGCGTCGATGAACTGCGGCAGGAACGCCATGAAGAAGATTGCCGTCTTGGGGTTGAGCACCTCGACGGTGATGCTCTCGAAAAAGGCGCGGCGCGCCGACTTGCGCTCGATCGTGGGCAGCGTCGTGTCACCCTCCACGCGCTTGCGGAACAGGGAAACGCCCAGCCAGATCAGATAGAGCGCGCCGACAAGCTTGACCGCCATGTAGAGCGTCGGCACGGCATGAAACAGCACCGACAGGCCGGCTGCGGCGGCAAAGACATGCACATAGCCGCCCAGATGAATACCAAGGGCGGCCGTCAGTCCGGACCAGCGGCCGCGCGCCATCGTCTGCGCGGCCGCATAGAGCATGGCAGGACCCGGAATATAGGCGAAGATCGCCGTGGTGGCGAAAAACGCGATCAGCAGTTCGGTCGACGGCATTGTTTTATCCCCCCACGATGCGCCAAGCGGCGCGAACCGACTGAAACGAGAGCTTTGCGGCGCCACTGTGGCTGGCCCGCACCGCTCTCGACAAGCTGTTTTGTCGACAGCCCTGTATAGCTCCCTTATAAGGGCCGGAATCGGCAAGCGAAACGAGCATCAAGGCCAACAACATGATCATCGTCACGGGCGGCGCCGGCATGATCGGCTCCAACATCGTCGCCGCGCTCAATGCCGAAGGCCATGACGACATCCTCGTCGTCGACGATCTGACCGACGGCCATAAGATCGCCAACCTCGCCGATCTCAGGATCGCCGATTATCTCGACAAGGATGATTTCCTGGCCACTCTGGAAGCTGGCGGGCTTGGCCGCATCGAGGCTGTCTTCCACCAGGGCGCCTGCTCGACCACGACGGAGTGGAACGGCAAGTTCATGATGGAGGTGAACTACGCCTATTCGAAGCGGCTGTTGCATGAGTGCCTCAAGCTGCGCGTGCCCTTCCACTACGCCTCCTCTGCCTCCGTCTACGGTGGCGGCTCGGAATTCCGCGAGGAACCCGCGCTTGAGCGGCCACTCAACGTCTATGCCTATTCCAAGAAACTGTTCGACGACTATGTCCGCCGCACCGTCTTCGACACCGACCATTCGCCGGTGGCAGGCCTGCGCTACTTCAACGTCTATGGACCGCGCGAGGCGCACAAGGGCGCCATGGCCTCCGTCGCCTTCCATCTGTTCAACCAGGTCGAGCGGGGCGAGAACCCGAAACTGTTCGGTGCCTATGACGGCTTTGGACCCGGCGAGCAGAGCCGTGACTTCATCCATGTCGGCGATGTCGCCGACGTCAATCTGTGGCTGTGGAAACGAGAGCTGAGCGGCATCTTCAACTGTGGCACCGGCCGCGCCCAGCCTTTTCGCGCTATCGCCGAAACCGTCATCGATACGCTGGGCAAGGGCGAGATCGAGTTCATCGAATTCCCCGATCATCTCAAGGGCAGCTACCAGAGTTTCACGCAAGCTGATATGTCGCGATTGCGCGCAGCCGGCTATAATGGCCAATTCCGGACGGTCGAAACCGGTGTCAGAGACTATGTCGAATGGCTGAGAGCCCCACGATCCTCGTGATCGGTCCACGCTGGGTGGGCGACATGGTGATGGCGCAGTGCCTGTTTTCGGCGCTGAAGCAACTGCATCCCAATGCCGCGATCGATGTGCTGGCGCCGGCCTGGGCCGCGCCGCTGGTCAAGCGCATGCCCGAGATACGCCAGCAGATCGACTTTCCGCTGAAACCCGGCGCGCTCGAATTTACCCATCGCCGCCGCTTCGGCCGCCTGCTGCGCGGCCGCTACGACATGGCCTATATCCTGCCGGGAAGCTGGAAGTCGGCGCTGATTCCGTTCTTTGCCCGCATTCCCCGCCGTGTCGGCAACCTCCGGGAAATGCGTTACGGCCTTTTGACCGACATCGTGCCGCTGCCCGACGCCGTGAAGCGGCGCACCGCGCAGGCCTATTTCGGCCTCGCCCAGGGTGGCACGTTTCGCGCGCCCAGGCTTTCCATCGATGCCGAAAAACAGGCAGCGCTGCTCGACCGCTTCGGACTGCAGGCGGGAAAATTCGTAGCGCTCATGCCGGGTGCAGAGTTCGGCCCGGCCAAGCGCTGGCCAAGCGAAAGCTATGCCGGCCTTGCCCGCGATTTCATGGCCAAGGGGTTCAAGATCGCGCTGTTCGGGTCGAAGAACGACCGCGACGTGACGACGGAAATTGCTGCCCTTGCACCGGGTGTCGTCGACCTTGCCGGCCAGACGCGCCTGGAAGACGCCATCGACCTGATCGGGGCAGCCAGGCTGGCAGTATCCAACGACAGCGGCCTGATGCATGTCGCCGCCGCCGTCGGCACGCCGATCGTCGCCGTCTACGGCTCGACCTCGCCACAGAACACGCCGCCTCTGGCTGAACGGCGCGAGTTGGTCTGGCTTGGTCTGTCCTGTTCGCCCTGCCACAAGAAGGTCTGCCCGCTCGGCCACCTCAACTGCCTGAAAACGCTCGAGGTGGCGCAGGTCGCGGCCGCTGCCGATCGATTGCTGGAAGTCCCGGCAACGGCATGAAGGTCCTCATCGTCAAGACATCCTCGATGGGCGATGTCATCCACACGTTTCCAGCGGTGGAGGATGCCAGCCACAAGCGGCCGGACGTGTTCTTCGACTGGTGCGTTGAAGAGGCGTTCGCCGGCATCGTGGCCTTGCATCCGGCGATCGGCACCATCCACACCGTCGCCATCAGGCGCTGGCGCAAGAACCTGTTCGATCGCAGCACATGGCGCCAGGCGGCTCACTTGCGCCATTCCCTGCGCGACTGCCATTACGATCTGGTCATCGATGCGCAGGGCCTGCTGAAGTCCGCCGTGGTGGCGAAGCAGGCGGCGGCACCTATCGCCGGCTTCGACCGGTCGAGCGCGCGCGAACCCAAGGCCGCGCTGTTCTACGACCACCGCTACGGCGTGCCGCGCGACCTGCACGCCATCGAACGCACGCGGCGCTTGTTCGGGCTGGCGCTCGGCTACGAGCCTGATCTTTCGAAGCTGGATTCCGGCATCACCCCGCCATCAGGCCATGGCGCTGAGATCGATGGCAAGACCGCCTTCCTGCTGCACGGCACCAGCCGCGAGGACAAGAAATGGCCGGCCGAAGACTGGATCGCAACAGCCCGTCTTTTGGTTGAGCGGGGAATGATTCCGGTCACCACCTGGTCGAACGAACGCGAAAAGATGGTTGCCGAAGCGATCGCCGGAGCCGTTCCGCAAACGGTCTTGGTGCCGAAATCATCGCTTTCCGCGGTCGCCGCGATCATCGGCCGCTCGACGCTGGTGATCGGCGCCGACACCGGCCTGACCCATCTCGCCAGCGCCTTCGGTCTGCCGACGGTTGCGGTGTTCCTGGCGACCGAGCCCGGTCTCACCGGCCCGCGCGGGCCCTACGCATCGACGCTGCTGGCCGCGCCCGGGGCGCAGGTGACGCCGGCGGAGGTGATGGCGGAAGCGGAGAGGCTGATGGAGCGTCGGACGTTTGGTTATACCAGCGCCCACAAGAATTGATTTATTCAATCAATTCAATTGGATAGGCTCGTTCTGCCCCTCATTGCCCTGCCGGGCATTTCTCCCCGTATAGTGACGGGGAGAAAGACGCTGGCCGCAACGCTGGCGCCTTACTTGCAATTGGCGAAATCATCGATGATGGCGTCCTTCTCCCCGTTCACGGGGAGAAGTGCCCGGCAGGGCGATGAGGGGCTGCGCAAACGTCAGTGTGAAATGCGCGGACAGCGCCCTCAAACTCCCTAGATGAACTGCAACTTGACGATCTCGTAGCCCCGGGCGCCGCCTGGCGCATTGACCTCGATGGCGTCGCCGACTGCCTTGCCGATGAGCGCGCGCGCGATCGGCGACGAGATCGAGATGCGGCCGGACTTCACGTCCGCTTCCTGGTCGCCGACGATCTGGTAGGTCTTCTTTTCCTCGGTGTCCTCATCGACCAGAACCACGGTGGCGCCGAACTTGACCTTGTCGCCGCTCAGCTTGCTGACGTCGATGACCTCGGCCCGGGCGATGTAATCCTCAAGCTCGTTGACGCGGCCCTCATTGAGGCTCTGTGCCTCCTTGGCGGCATGGTACTCTGCATTTTCGGACAGGTCGCCATGCGAGCGCGCCTCGGAGATCGCCTCGATGATGCGCGGCCGCTCTTCCTGCTGGCGCCAACGCAGTTCTTCCTTCAATGACGCGAACCCGCCGCCTGTCATCGGGACCTTGTTCATGATGCCTGACCTTTCCTGCCGCCACCCCCGCGTTTCGGGGAAAGCCTTGTCGATGGTACAAAAAGAAAACGGGTCCGGCAGCCTCGGGCTAACGGAACCGTCTCACCACAATTTCCGTGAATATAGCAATCTTCGCGGGTTTTTCACGCTCAAAATGTGCTTTGGCAAAATCATCCGCTACTTTCGCAATTGCCGTGGCGGCAATGACAGCGGCGGGATGGCCGGCGACAAAAAAACGGCCGCGATCGCTCGCGGCCGTTGTTGAGGAACTGCTGGAGCCGAATCAGCTCCGCATGAAATGCTCGATCTGCTCCGACAGCATGCCGTATTCGCGCGAACCCTTGCCGGTGCGCTTCTCGATTTCCATCAGCTGCTGCTGGGCGCCGGCAAGATCGCCGATCTGCAGATGCGCCTCGCCAAGATATTCGCGCACCAGCGTGTAGTTCGGATCGATGCGCAGCGCCTCCTCGTAATAGCCGAGGCCGACGGTTACGCGGCCGGAATGGCGGTGCGAATAACCGAGATAATTGAGGATGCGCGGATCCTGCTTGTTGGCGGCAAGGGTGAGCACCGAAATCGCTTCGTCATAGCGCCCGGCCATCGCCAGGTCGTGACCGGCCTCATAGATGCTGTCGTCGTCCAGCATGCCTTCCTGCGGCGCAACGCATTTCTTTTTCTTCTTGTCCCAGACCTCGCCCTTCTTGCATTGACTAACGGTCTGGCCGCCGCCGCCACCACCGCCCGAACTGTCTCCGCCCGCGGCGAACACCGGGACTGCGAAGAACTGCAGCGCGACAAGGGCAGTCGCCGCCTGGATCAGCATTCTTTTATGCATCGAAGCCTCCTTGAGGATGACAATACGACACTAACGCGGGTCGACGGGCATTTCATCCCGGAAAAATTCCTGGGGCAAGTCGCGCCCGATGCGGTGGTGGCGATCGTGACGTGACGGACGCCGCAAATCCGCTATCATCGCAAGATCGGAAAGGAGACGGCCAGTGCAGCAGCGACTGGAGAAGGAATGGGAACTTTCGATCGGCCCCGAAACCGTGCGCCTTTTCATCCTCAAGGCCAAGGCGCTCAGTGCCGCCGTCAACGAGGATTACGAGGACGGCGCCGAGCATGAGGTCGAGCTCGACGGCCAGTCGCACGTCAATCACCACCATGATGGTCTCGCCGAGGAAAGTTCGGAAAACCTCACCGCGGAAGAACTGCGCGAACTGATCAGTGACCTCAATGTCGACGAAGCAGCCGAACTCGTGGCGCTCGCCTGGGTTGGCCGTGGCGACTACGATGCCTCGGAATGGGCGGAGGCCCTGACGGCGGCGCGAGAACGCACCAACAAGCGCACCGCGAAATATCTGCTCGGCATGCCACTGCTGGCCGACTGGCTGGAAGAAGGGCTGGAAGCCATCGGCGCGTAACAGCGCGGTCACCGTTCGTGATGGAGCGCAGGCAACCTCAGCGCGGCCGCGCCGTTGACGGCGATGGCATCGTTTGTCCTCTCCCGATCATATAGGATTGCACTGGTCATAGCTGTAACGGCTCTGCTGGTGGTGCCAGCCGAGGCCAGGCACCGCCACAGGCATCACAAGCCTCTGACGCTCCGGGTGGAGCAGCCGCTGACACCGCGGGTCGACCAGCCGCTGAGGTCGAAAGGCAAGCAGCGCGTGAAAACGCGGGGTCCCCGGCACGTCACGCCGACCCAGACACAACAGGAAACGCAGGGTCCGCAGACATCGCCCGCCGATGTGCCTGTGCCTGAACCGCGTCCCGCAAACGCGCAGAAGCCCGACGCCGCGGCGGCGGAAAAGCAAAAGCCAGACGGTCCAAAGACCACCGGTGCGCCCAACCAGCCCAGTCAAGACCGGCTCGATGAAGAGACGTCTCGTCAGGGAACGCAGGCACGTCCAGAGCCGTCAGCACCGGAATCGCCGGCCGATACGGAAAGCGAGCCGGAGGCCCCGACCGAGGTGCCGATCCCGACGCCGAAGCCCGATGCCGCCGAGCCTGAAGTCCAGCCCCCGCCTGTCGCCCCGCAACCGGCGCCAAAGCCAGCGGATGCCGGCGACAAGACCATGCTTCCCGACCCGCGTTCGGCCGATCTGCCCGACGCGAAAATGCCCGCGGACGAAGTCGCCTGCCGCGAGCGGCTGAAGACGCTCGGCGTCGACTTCGAGGAACACAAGGCGGAAAGCAATCCAGAAATCGGCTGCTCCATCCCCTACCCGATCGTGCTGAAATCGCTCGGCAAGGCGATCGCCATCGCGCCCGGCACCGAGCTCAACTGCCCCATGGCCGAGGCGGCGGCACGCTTTGCCGCCGACGTCATCCAGCCGGCGGCGAAAGCCGAATTCGGAGCGGACCTGAAGTCGATCAGCCAGGCATCGGCCTTTGTCTGCCGGCCGCGCCATGGCACCAGGAAACTGTCGGAGCATGCCTTCGGCAACGCACTCGACATCGCCAATTTCACCCTGTCCGACGGCAAGAAGATCGAGATCAGCCCATCGCCACCGGAGAAGGATGCGAAATTCCTCAATGTGGTACGCAAGGCAGCCTGCGGGCCTTTCAAGACAGTGCTTGGCCCCGGCAGCGATGCAGACCACTCGCTGCATTTCCACCTCGACCTCGAACCCCGCCGCCATGGCGGGACATTCTGCCAGTGAGCAGGTTACCCCTAGGCCCGCGTGCCGCATTTCGGCCGCAGGCATGAACAGGGGCGCTGAGCTTTCCTTTACCCTTGATCGTTAAAATGCCGGATATCCTGAACTGGGACTCCGCCAATGGCCGGCAAATCTCGCGCCGTGTTTCTAACCATCGCGCGCCAATCGAAGCGTGCGGCGCTGCTGGCCGCCGGGCTGACGCTCGCGGCGGTTTCGGCCTGCAATACCGGCAGCGTGCTGTCCCTGCAGCCGGCCGTCGACGTTGGCGCCCAGACATCGTCGGTTCCGCAATACACCGGCATGCAGAGGCTTGTCCCTTCCAACCCCTACATGACGCAGGCCGCCTATCCGCGCATGGATAGTCCGATGTCGCCGGTCGAGCAGATACCGGCCAGCGAGACCGATTGCCGCCAGCAGCTGAAGCGGCTGGGTGTGGTCTATACCGATCTTGCGCCGATCCACGAAGGCCAGTGCGGCATCGACTACCCGGTCAAGGTCTCGGCCATCGGCGGCGTCGAGATGAAGCCGGCGGCGACGCTGACCTGCGACATGGCCGCCACCTTTGCCGCCTGGACGAAGAACGAACTGGTTCCATCGGCCCGCTGGCGCTATTTCTCCGGCGTCAAGACCATCCACCAGGGCTCCAGCTATTCCTGCCGCAACATTGCCGGCGAAGGCGTGCTTTCGGAGCACGGCAAGGGCAATGCACTCGACGTGATGAGCATCGAGCTCAACAATGGCGACGACATCGACGTGCGCAAGCCCGGCCTGTTCGCCTTTCGCACGCGCGGCTTCCTCAACAATGTGCGTGCCGACGGCTGCCAGTACTTCACCACGGTGCTCGGCCCCGGCTACAATTACGACCACCGCAACCACTTCCATTTCGACATCAAGAACCGCAAGAACGGCTATCGCGCCTGCCGCTGATAACGCGCCATGCTTCAAGCGGGAGCCAGGTCGGCTTCGAAGTGCCCGCCAATGCCGAAACCGAGATGACATATTGGGCCGTCGAGGATCCCGTCGTGATCCGCGGCGACATCCATCGCCTCCCGTCCCGCTGGCTCAACCGAATTTGACCACAAATCGGCTGCATGCCTCCATTGATTTCCCGGATGGGGCGGGTGACATATGCTGCAAGGCTCGAGCGGGGTCATGATTCAACCAAGCCTTCGGCGGCGCGCGACAATCTGGCTGTTGACGTTCTGCGCGGGCTATCTTGCGCTGGCCTACATTGCCGCGCCGGAATTCTGGTCGTTTCGTGATCGCGGCTTTCGCACCCAGAGCTTCCAGATGGTGACGCATACGCCGCAAGGCATTTCCGGCGATCCGATCAATGTCGGCATTGTCGGCAGCGAGAAGGAACTGGTCCATGCCTTCGCCGTCGCCGGCTGGGATACCGCCGACGCCACGACACTGAAGACCGCGATCCGGATCGGCGAAAGCGTCCTGTTCAGCCACCCCTACCCCGACGCGCCGGTCAGCCGGCTGCTGTTCGATGGCCGCGCCCAGGACCTTGCCTTTGAAAAGCCGGTTGGCGTCAGCGCCGACCGTCGTCATCATGTCCGCCTCTGGCGCACCGATGCGATCGGCGATGATGGCCGCACGCTATGGCTGGGCTCGGCCAGCTTCGATCGCGGCGTCGGCCTCAGCCACAACACAGCTGCCATCACCCATCACATTGGCCCCGACCTCGACGCCGAACGCGAATTCCTGATCCGCGACCTGTCCGCCGCCGGCGTTCTGACCTCGACCAGCGAGATCGCCGGCATCGGCGCGACACGCACCGGGCATAATGGCGGCGGCGATCCGTATTTCACCGACGGCAAGGCCGTTATCGGCGTGCTGCTGCAGCCCTAGGGCGATCCCAGGAAAAGTGCGAAGCGGTTTTCCGTCCGGAATCGCGTCGAACATGGAGTCTCGCGTCAGGAACCGGCAATCACGATCTTGCCGAACGGCCCCTTCTCCAGATGTTCGAACGCCCGCGGCACCTGGTCGAAACCATAGACCTTGTCGATCACCGGCTTGAGCGCAAGGGCCTCGATCGCCTGGTTCATCCGCTCGAAGGCGCGGCGATGACCGATCGACAGGCCCTGCACGACAATCCGGTTGCGCATGAACGGCAGGATCGGGAAGCTGAGCTCCATCGAGCCCAGCAGGCCGATGATCGACAGCCGGCCGTCGGCACCCAGGGCGTTGATCGAACGCCGCGCATTGTCACCGCCGACCATTTCCAGCACATGGTTGACGCCCAGCCCGTCGGTCAGGTCGAGCGCCGCTTCATCCCATGCCGGCTGGGTGCGATAATTGATAACCTGCCAGGCGCCGAGTTGCTTTGCCCGCCCGAGCTTCTCGTCGCTGCTTGATGTCACGATGGCGCGCAGGCCGAACGCCGCCGCGAACTGCAGCGCGAACAGGGAGACGCCGCCGGTTCCCTGGATGAGTACGGTCTGGCCCGCAATCGGCTTGGTCGCCTCCGCCAGCGCGAACCAGGCCGTCAGCGCCG